>QIBA01000060.1 GCA_003225175.1 Acidobacteriota bacterium | reverse complement strand
AGCAGTAGCCTTCGACTCCGGTCTTATACCCCAAGAAGAACACCGAGTTCTTGGGAGCCGGCATTTGCAACGCTGGCGAAAATGCGTTGGACCATCCTTCGCTCAGGATAACGAGCTCGAAGCAGCAATTAGCGATTGCCAAACGCAGCGGTACTGAATCAGAGCTGGCCTGCTCTCGATTTTTGTTGGCACCTTGGCCAGACCTGCTGCGCGCTGCTGCATCGCAAATTAAGAAAACTCATTCCCAAGAGGCTCTTATGATGTCGCGAATATCATTCTGCCTATGTGCATTTTTCGTAGCCGCTACCCTGGGGGCGTGCGGAGGATCCTCGTACCAGTCGTCATCCACGCCCGCTCCGCCGGCTACTCCGCCGTCCACGTCTGCGCCGGCTCCCGCTCCCAGTCCAACGCCCTCGCCCACGCCGACGGCAAGCTCCGCTCCTGACAATTTCCAGGCATCCGTCTGGTTTGTCCCGGGGCGTACAAACGCCGTCGCCGGCATGCTGACCTTGAACGCCAGCTCAAATAACGGGAGTGGCACGGTGCAATTCAACCGGCCAACATCACTTCCGAATTCGAATTTCACCATTTACTTCTCGCATTTCAGCTCGCCTTCGACAAAGGACAAGTTTCAAGTAGGCACGTTCTCTACTGACGGTAACGGCTCCGCTAACCCTACATTCCAGTTTCCGTCGAAGGGCAACTTCGCCGGAATCTTCGGGATCTTCCTGCAAACCTCGTCAGGTGAGGACGCATACTTTGGCACCGGGCCGAATCCCGTCGATCCCGCCTACTCGGGTTTGACTTACTCAGTGCCGCTGCTGCCTGCTTCCAGCATCTCAGGCGGCGTCGCCGCGCCGACCGGAACCGCGGCAGGAGCCGGCAGAGTGTCGGTTACCGCCAAGGCAGGGCAGGTTTCGCTGGCGGGCGCGCAGGCAGCCCACAGTTTCACCGTCGCCGTTTGCGGCCAAGGTATGCAGAATTGCGTCACCCTGGGCACCCTGGCGACCGATGCTCAAGGCAATGCCTCGGGCAGCTTCAGCATGACTGGCACCGGGATCGGCGGAAACTTTGTCCTGAGCGACACGGCAGGCGCGGAATACATCTCGGGCTTCCACGTTCAGTAAATGGCGGCAATTAGCGATTACGGAAAAATCAGCAATTAGCGATTAGCAATTAGCTACGGCAACGGCAAAATCCAGCAATTAGCGATAAGCAATTAGCTAGGGCAAGAGCGAGGGGACAGGTTACGGGGGACAGGAAGAATCGAGTGATCGGGTCATCCGGTGATCGGGTGAAGTCAGAACCCCCGGCGGTAGCGGGGGGTGAGTTAAGTCGCAACAGCAAAACACAAGATCCTTCGACTCCGGCGTCCCACGCTTTTGCTGTTGCCGTAGCTAATTGCTAATTGCTTATCGCTAATTGCTGCTGTTGCCGTAGCTAATTGCTGCTTTACTGCGCGGTTGCTGCTGCGGAGGCTCCGGCATTCGCTCTTGCGCTGGTGCGTTCCGCGATGATGTGTTTTGCGTTGTCGGCCAGCTCCTTGGCTTGGGGCAACAGCTCCAGGGCCTTCACTACCTGCGGATCGCTCTCGGCCTGTACCTTCAGGCCTTCCTGCTGTCCAAATTCGGAGACGAACAGTTCTGCCTTGATGTGGGAGGCGATCCAATCCTGCACGCCGACGATATCGGCTTCGTTGTAGGTGATCTTCTCGCCGTCGAGGAACTTGCGGAAGTCCTGGAGGACGGCGTCGTTCACCTGGAAGTCTTTGCCGACATGGCGATTGAACAGGTAGTGCTTGGAGAAGTTAAAGAACGCATAGTGCTGCAGGAGCTCGTCCTGAAAGCGGTTCGGCTTGGGTTGCGGGAACTTCACGTCGGGCGTGATGCCGCCGCCGCCGTAGACGGTGCGTCCGCTGTCGGTTAGCTTGATTTCTTTGCCGACGTTGGAGTTCGTCTGTTCTTCGTGATTGTAGTAGTAGTCGTAGAGCGAGACGCCGTTGTAGTCGCGCTGGATGAGCCGTCCGCTGGGCGTGTAGTACTTGGCCGTAGTCAGAGCGAGGCCGGTGTTTTCGCCTAATGGATAGACGGTCTGCACCAGGCCTTTGCCGAAGGTGCTCTCGCCGACTACCAGGCCGCGATCATGATCCTGAATCGCGCCGCTGACGATCTCAGCCGCCGATGCCGTGCCTCGATTTACGAGCACAACCAGGGGATAGTCTTTGCCGCCATTGCCGTGGGCAGCACGGTAGATCTTTTCGGGCGAGTTGCGTCCGTGATGCGAGACGATGACTTGTCCCTTGTGCAGGAACTTGTCGGCTACGCCAACGCCTTCGCTGAGCAGTCCGCCGGGGTTCTGGCGCAAGTCGAGGATCAAGCCCTTGAGTTCACCCTGCTGCTGGAACTTCTCGAGTCCCTGCGCGACTTCGTGCTCGGTGGTCTCGGTGAATCCGTTGACGTGCATGTAGCCAATGCCGGGACGGATCTCAAATGCGAGATCAACGCTGTAGCGCGGAATCTCGTCGCGCACGACGGTGAACTCGATTGGCTTGTCGGCGCCTTCACGAATGATGGTGATGTGAACCGTAGTGCCTTTTGCGCCCTTCAGCAGATCGGCGACTTCGCTGGTCGTCATGTTGTCGGTGGGCTTGCCGTCCACGGCGGCGATCACGTCACCGGGACGAATCCCGGCCTTGTATGCCGGAGTGCCCACGAATGGGGCGATCACGATGACTTTGTTGTTGCGCGGGCCGACCGACATGCCGACGCCGTAGTACTTGCCGCGCTGATCTTCACGCAGCAGGGCGTACTGCTTGGGGTCGAAGAAGTTCGAGTGCGGGTCGAGCACACGCAGCATTCCCGGAATGGCGCCGTTATAAATCGCCTTATCGGGATTCACGGGCTCCGCGTAGTTTTTCTCTACGAGGTCGTAAACCTGGGTGAATTCCTTGATGTTGTCGCGGATTTCGCCGTCAGACGAACCCTCGACAGCCGAGCTGCGCTGCCCAAATACGGCACCCATGCAGCCGCAAAGAAGGAGAATTGAGAGAACCAGGAAGAGAGAGCGACGGGAGCTACTCACCATGTCGTTTGGACGTCCTTGGGCTCCGGGGCGTTATCAACAGCCGCTAAGCTCTCTTATGAGAACGAGGTCTGCGGGATGAAAGTCGGCCGGAAACCAGTATTTCGGTTGAGTATAGCATCGGTTTTCCGAGCTGCTAAGCCAGAAATCCGACAATTCTATGACTCCAAAGTAATTGGATGCGGGAAGTAGCTGTTGAGCTTCTAAGCTTCTGAGCCCACAGCAATACCCAAGATTGAACACGGAGGACGCGGAAGTTCGGGAGGGCTAAAGGGCAAAAGCAAGAGCGAACACGGAGGACACGGAGGTTCGGGAGGCGAAATCACACAAGGCGAGAAAAGAGCGGTTTGTGGGCCTCCCTGTTCCCACCCTCCGTTCGCTCCGTGACCTCCGTGTTCGCTCTGACTTTGACTTCCGCTGGCAGCTCAGAAGCTCAGAGCTTTAGCAGCTCAGTCGCTTTTAGCTTTATCATGGATCAGTTATGAACCTCGGCTTTCCAGAGATGATGTTCATCTTCGTGCTGGCTCTCATACTGTTTGGGCCAAAGAAGTTGCCGGAGATTGGCCGGCAAATCGGTAAGGGATTGGCAGAATTCAAGCGCGCCAGCCGCGAATTTCAGTCACAGATCGAGGACGAGGTACGGAAACTCGAGCTGGAAGCCGATGTGAAGAACACCATCGCGCCTCCGATCTCGCTGTCGAATACGGTGGCATCGCAGCCTCCCGCATTGACCGTCGGATCGTCTGCGGCGACGGCTGAAGCGCCGACGGCTGAAGCCGCGGCTGCCTCCGCTTCGACTTCAGAAATAGCCGCAGCGGCTTCCGAGCCCGACTACACCGTGTCCCACTCGTCTTCCTCTTACAAGGCAGATTCGGCGGGAAATGCCTAAAGACCTCGGAGACCTAACCGAACGAGCGCGGGAAGAAGTAGTGAGCCGGGTGGAACTGCCCGGCATGTCGTTGCTCGAGCACCTGGAAGAGCTGCGTAAGCGAATTATCTATTCGGCGCTGGCGATCTTTGCGGGCTTCTGCATTTGCTACTGGTACCACGAACAGCTGTACGAGCTGATGCAGGCTCCGATCAGCTTCGCCCTGAAGAATAATCACCTCGATACGCAGCTTGTATTCACGAATCCTACGGATCCCTTCAATATGTACCTGAAGATGGCGCTGATTGGCGGCATCTTTGTGGCTTCTCCCGCGGTGCTGTATCAGGTCTGGCTCTTCATCTCGCCGGGTTTGTACACGCACGAAAAACGCTACGTTATACCCTTCATGATTGCGACCGTCGGATTGTTCATTGCAGGCGGATTATTCGCCTACAAGATGGCGTTTCCGAGAGCGCTGAATTTCCTCATCGATTTCAGCAAACAGTTTAAGCCGATGATCACGATCGGCGAATATACGGATCTCTTCCTGACGCTGATCATTGGCATGGGAATCATTTTTGAGCTGCCGATATTAGTGTTTTTCCTTGCTCTGATGGGAGTCGTTACCGCCGGATGGCTGTGGCGGAACCTGCGATATTCAATTTTGATCATCTTTACCATTTCTGCGATCGTGACTCCGACAACGGACATCATGAATATGTGTCTGTTTGCTGCGCCGATGGTTGGACTCTATATCGTGAGTATCGGAGTGGCCTATTTGGTGCATCCTAGTCGGCGTAAAGCTCGGGCCAGGACGTAGATTTCTATTTGCACAGGCGGCCTCGCCTGTGTTCACTTTGGGCGGAGCCACAGCCGAGGGCGGCTGTGCCACAGGAATTAGCAATGAAGCTGGCAATTCTGCCGATAGTTTGTTTCGCCTTCGCGATTCTCGCGTGCAATAACGCCAGGAGTGCCTCTGCCCCGGCTTCGGGAGCGGCGCAGAGCGCACCGCCGGCTGATCCGCGCTCTACTGAAATAGGTCTCTCGCAGCAGCAGATCGATGCGGCAATGGATCAGGCGCTCAAGATCGATCCGCAGCGATGTTGGGCATATGTGAAGCAGTTCGTCGCGATCGGCTCGCGGCCATTGGGCAGCGCGGGGCACAAGAAGGCCGAAGATTTCATCCTTGCGCACTTGAAGGGTGATCAGGTGGAAGACGATGCTTTTACCCAAAGCACTCCTCAAGGCGGCTTCCCAATTCGGAACATAGTCGCGAAATATCCCGGCAAGAAGCCCGGCATAGTGGTTTTCGCCTCACATTATGAGACCAACATTTGGCTGCCGAAGACATATGTCGGAGCAAATGATGGAGGCTCTTCCACTGGCCTCCTGCTGGAGTTCGCGAGTTTAGTTCGGGAAAAGGCAAAGAATGGGCCAGTGGATGGCTACAGTGTCTGGCTCGTGTTTACGGATGGCGAAGAGGCGATGCAGCGCGATTGGTCCAACGACAGCCTTTATGGCAGCAAGCACCTCGCCGAAAAATGGCAGCGGGATGGAACCAGCAAGCAAATCAAAGCTCTGCTGCTGGCCGACATGATCGGTGACTCCGACCTGAATATCGAGCAGGATGCGAATTCATCAATCCGCCTGCAGATGATTGCCTTCGCCGCAGCCAGCCATTATGGCTATCAGTCTCACTTTTATGGGCGTCAAAGCGCGATTGATGATGACCACCTCCCCTTCGCCAAAGCAGGGATTCCCGTAATGGACTTCATCGATCTCGATTACGGCTACAACAACTCCTTCCACCACACGCCGGAAGACACTCTCGACAAACTTTCTTCCAAAAGCCTGGAGATCTCAGGGAACGCGATGCTGGGAACGCTCGCGTTGCTGAATGCCCGTGCGAAGTAAAAACTTTCGGGAGAACGCCTCTGCCACCGATTTTTCGGCGTTCACGTTAATCCGATATCCTCATTCCAAAGGTCCGGGTGCTGCGTGATAAAGCCACGCATCAGCTCCACGCATTCCTCATCATCGAGCACCTCCACCGCCACTTCGGCTTGAGCAAACAGGTGCTCAGCTCCGAGAAAATTGCGGTTCTCGCCAATGATGATTCGCGGGATACGGAATAGCAGCGACGTTCCTGTACACATCACACAGGGACTGAGCGTGCTTACGAGCGTGAGCTGGCGCCAGTCGCGGCGGCGTCCGGCGTTGCGGATGCATGCGACTTCTGCATGTGCTGTAGGATCTCCGGTTTGGACGCGCAAGTTATGGCCACGCGCAATCAGCTGCCCTTCGCTGTCGGCGAGCACGGAACCGATGGGCAGTCCGCCTTCGCTCAAGCCAAGCTTGGCTTCGTTGAGGGCCTCTCGAAGTAAGCTGTGATGAAGATCCTGGCTCTGCATCAGAGCAGCTTACGGATCGCGCAAAAAATAATCTAGGCAGCCTTCGGCTGCGTCTCTTTCCTTGGCGTTATATAGACTTCGCCACCGCGCACCTCGAGGTCGTAGACATCGATCTTGCTCTTCGCTGGGCCAGCGATGACTCTGCCAGTGTGCACATCGAACTGTGATCCATGCCATGGACATTGGACTGTGCAGCCGACCAGAGCGCCGTCTGATAAGGGTCCGCCCTTGTGAGTGCAATGATCAGCGAAGGCCACCATGCCTTCGGAGCATCGTCCCACGACAACCCGCTCGCCGCCCACACGAACCAGCATCATTTGTCCTTCGCTCAGTTCGCTTTGATTGCATGCCGGCCGCTCCCAGCTATCAAGCTGGCGTTCCTTGAATTCGCCGGCATTAGCATAGCGATGGTCAACGCCGATCTGGTTGCGATAGGCGAGCGTCCCCCCAAGCCATCCGCTGATTCCTAAAACGATAACGGCAGCGGTCATCAAGCCAAGTTCGAATCCCCCGGGCTCCGCAATGGCGTTCGTACGATGAACGGCGATGACGATGAATACGACCAGCACGAGGACATTCAAGCCGCCGTGCAATAACCCACGATTCTTTCCGCTCGACTTCGGAGGCACCACACCGATCCAGTCAATTAAACCGGGAATCGCGGCGCAGAATCCTGCAACGATTCCCGTAATCGCACAATAGTAGCTCGCAGCCCAGAGCAGCTCATTGTTGGTTGCTTTCCCGATAAGGTCAAAGATCCAGCTGCCGAGCAGCAGACCAAGGGGCAGTACGATCAGCATCGGATGAATTGGGTGTGACTTTATTTGGGCACGCGAACGCATAATGGCACCTCCGAGTACACGAGAGATACTCGTTAGAACTGTTGCAAGTTGTCGGATCGGGGATGGCCGGTCCACCGATTTCGCCTCAGCCTGTACACTGCTGAGCGAGACGCATGGCTCCTACGCTGGCTTTCTGGATCGGCTTCAATCTTTTCGTGCTGGCGATGTTGGCCTTGGATCTTGGGCTGCATCGGCGCTCATCGGTCATGAGTTTCAAACAGGCGATCTCCTGGACAGGGTTCTGGATATTCCTGGCGGCGGTTTTCGCAGGCCTTATCTTCCTTCGTTTCGGAAAAACGCCAGCGCTTCAGTTCATCACCGGATATGTAGTCGAAGAGTCTCTCAGCATCGACAATCTCTTTGTCTTTCTGATTTTGTTCCGCTACTTCCGCATTCCGGCTGAGTACCAGCACAAAGTGTTGCTGTGGGGCGTGCTTGGAGCGTTGGTCATGCGGCTGCTGTTCATTCTCTTGGGTGTATCCCTACTGCAGCGATTTGAATTTCTCATTTACGTCTTTGGAGCCATTCTGGTTTACAGCGGTATTGGACTGTTACGGAGCAATGAGCCGGATGTCGATCCGGACAAGAATCTGGTGCTGCGGATTTTCCGCAGGTTCTTCCCAATTGTGACCGAATTCGAGGGCAACAAGTTCTTCCTGAGAAGGGGAGGGCGGAGAATGGCAACGCCACTATTCCTGGCGTTGATCGTGGTCGAGACGACAGATCTCATTTTCGCCGTCGATTCGATTCCAGCGATCCTGGCCATTACTCGTGACGCATTTATCGTCTACACATCGAATGTCTTCGCGATTCTTGGCCTGCGTTCATTGTATTTCGCTCTTGAACATTTCTTTTCCCTATTCCGGCTCCTGCATTACGGACTTGCGATCGTCTTAATGCTGGTTGGACTGAAGATGTTGACCTCCCATTTCTACGAGCTCCCGCTCAGCCTCACTCTTGGAGCAGTAGTGTTGATCCTGGCTCTATCAGTAGGCGCGTCGCTGGTCTGGCCGGAAAAACCGGAAAAATCGGGTGATCGGGCCATCGGGTGATCGGGTGAAGTGCGCAATAAGATCAAGCTTAGATCTGCGGCGCAGACGCTCCGGTGGCGAGTTCGCGAAGTGAGTTGAAGATTTCGCTTCGATAGGCCGACTGAGGTGCGAAGGCGTCCAGGGAGAGGGTCGCAGAGAAATGAGGCGACTGGCGGCGGAAGGCGATCCTGAGGAACTGCCGCTCAGGCGAGCTCAGCAGATTTGTGATCACTGCAGTAATTTCTTTTTGCCAGTCATTCCGGCTAGTCAAAATGAATGGCGTCGTTTGCTCAAATTCCCAACCCGGAGCATCCGGGGGAAGATCTTTGCGCGTTCGCGCAAACAAGCGGTAGCTCTCGAGTTCGAGAGTAAATGGCGGAGCCCAGTCGAGGTCAGCCTGGAACACAGCCGTTTCCTCTTTTTTCTTCAGCTTGCCGATGAGCCAGCTTGCAGGAAGTTCTTTGGGGATCAAGTGAACATGCAAGCTGGCATTGTGGAACACGTTAGAACGCAGGCGCAGCGGAACATGGAACGTTGACGAGCCATCCCACTTGAGCCCAGCCACGTGTCCGTGGCCGCTCAAAAGACTTTCAATCCAGCCGAGAACCTCGAATGCTCGCTGCCTCGATTTGCGGGCGTAGTACAGGTACCAGAGGAAAAGCACACCGATTCCCGCGGTGAGGCAAGCGAGGGTTACGCTGAGCATGCCAATAGGATAGATGCCCTAGGCCAAAATGTAGATGTTTGATTTATGACAGCGCCCTGCGTGCCAAGGCTTCAAGTGTGCTGCGATATCGCTCCGGAAGCTGTCGTTTCTCCATCCGGGCGTTGACGACGATATGGGTGGTCTCGGCTTCAGCGAGCACCGTGCGGTCACTTTGGCGCAAAATGTCGTACCCAAAGTGCATTAGCGAGCCCCGCAGATTGCGGAGCTCTGTTCGCACAACAATCTCTTCGTCATAGTAAGCAGGCGATTTATAGCGACAGCGGGCATCGACCACGGGCAGATGACAGTCGTCTTCGAGTTCCATCTGCTTGTAGTCAAATCCCAAGTTGCGCATTAACTCCACTCGTCCGATCTCCATCCAGACGAAGAAGTTTGAATGGTATACGACGCCCATTCTGTCGGTTTCGGCGTAGCGCACGCGCAGCCGGACCTCGTGAGTGCTGCGATTCTGGTGCGACCGACTAGCCGTCAATGGCTACTCCAGTGAGGCTTGCGCTTTTCCAGGAAGGCGGTGATGCCCTCGCGGAAGTCAGGCGTCTGGCGAATGCGCGCGTTTTCTTCGATTGAAGTCTCAAGCCGGCGATCGAGTTCCTCGTTGATGGCCTGCGAGAGCAGTTCCTTCGTTGCTCTTAGCGAAGCCGGGCTGTTCTCCATAAGCGTGCGAGCCAGTTCATAGGCACGAGGTAGGAGGCGATCGGGATCGACGATTTCATTCACAAGTCCCAGGCGGAGAGCCTCGTCTGCGGCAAAAATGCGTCCGGTGAGCAGCAGGTCGCGTGCGTGCTTCTCGCCGACATGGCGGAGGAGAAAGTTGGAAACGATCGCTGGGACAAATCCGATTCGTACTTCCGTGTAGCCGAATTTTGCCTCGTGAGTAGCCAGAGTGAAATCGCAAATTGTGGCGATGCCGGTTCCGCC
The DNA here is from genome assembly GCA_003225175.1 of Acidobacteriota bacterium. Classification (NCBI taxonomy): domain Bacteria; kingdom Pseudomonadati; phylum Acidobacteriota; species Acidobacteriota bacterium. The sequence goes on along the minus strand of QIBA01000060.1, from coordinate 59,015 downwards.
TGCGATGGCGGGGCCATTCACCGCCGCAATCGTCGGCTTGGGAAATTCGTAAATAGAGCGAAACAACCGCGCCATGGTGCGTGAGTCTTCGATGTTCTGCTCCTGAGTGCGGCCGATCAGTGACCTAAGATTCTCGAGGTCCATCCCTGAGCTGAACGCTTTGCCAGCTCCGGTGATAATCAGCACATGAGATGACGATTTCTCAACTGCGTTGAGCGCTTTTTGCAGGTCGGCAATGAGCTCATAGCTGATTGCATTTCGTTTGTCTGGACGGTTCAACGTGAGCAGCGCGACGCCGTCGCTCTCGTGAAGCACTAATGTGGTGAAATTCATTGAATTTGGGTCGAGAGTGAACCGGCTCCAATCAGCTGTGACATTTTCAGCACATTATCCAGCGGCTTGCGAATTGGAAGTTCCCCGCCAAGATCTCGAAGTGTTTCCAGCAAAACTTCCGTCGGCAGATTTCCCACAAGTTCGTCCTGCGCGAACGGGCATCCTCCAAGTCCGCCAAGCGCAGAATCGAAGCGGCGGCATCCGGCATTGTACGCGGCCATGATCTTTTCTTTCGCTTGCGCAGGTCGGCTGTGTAAGTGAACTCCGATTTCCAGATGTTTAAAGCGATCCATCACCGAAGCGACCAGATCTATGACTTGTTGCGGAGAGGCTAATCCCACCGTGTCGGCGAGTGAAACCTGCTCTATCTGCATCTCCGAGAGCAGATCGACGGCTTCGATAACCTCATTGACATTCCATAGATCACCATATGGATTACCAAAAGCCATGGAGACGTAAACGACAAGATTCAGCCCTGCATCGCGCCCCTTCTGCTCGATCTTCTCTAAGACTTCAATTGCTTGCTCCAGCGATTGATTCTGATTGTTTCTCAAGAACGTTGGCGAAACCGAATAGGGAAATCCGAGACTCCGTACAGCATCGGTCGCAATGGCGCGGTCTGCGCCTTTTTCGTTCACGACTATGCCGATGATCTCGAGATCGTCGGGTGGGTCGAGTTCCTTCAGCACCTCCTCGGAGTCGGCCATTTGGGGCACTGCTTTTGGTGAGACGAACGAAACCGCATCGATATGTTTGAATCCAGCCCCAATCAGCGCCCGTAGGTAATGCACTTTTATCTCGGCGGGGATCTGGTGCGCGAGGCCCTGCCAAGCATCGCGCGGACATTCGATGAGTTTTATGGGCTTCTTCTCTGTCATTCCGAGCCGCCGTATTTGCTGCGAGGAATCTCTACGCACGTCCATACCGTTAGGTTCCGGTAGGCATTCCTCACTTGGTTCAGAATGACAAGAGGGCTCACGTCTGTAGCACTCCTACGTTGAACTTTGGAACCTCCGGATTCAGTGATGCAGCTTCCAATGCAGCGATCAAGACATCGCGTGTCTCTAGTGGGTCAATGATCTTGTCGATCCATAACCGGGCGGCTCCGTACCTCGGATCCATTTGCTCGTCGTACGTCTTCTTCACTGATTCGTAGAGCTCTTTCTTCTCAGCTTCGCTCAACTTCTTGCCGCCGCGCTCTAACTGTTTGATCTTGATCTCTACTAGAGTGCCCGCTGCTGATGCGCCGCTCATGACCGCGTAACGGGCAGTTGGCCAGGCGAAGACGAAACGTGGATCGTACGCTTTGCCACACATTGCATAGTGACCCGCTCCAAACGATCCGCCGATGATCAGCGTGATCTTCGGCACCACAGAGTTCGAGACAGCACTGACCATCTTCGCGCCTGCGCGGATGATGCCGCTCCACTCGGCGTCACGTCCCACCATGAAGCCGTTTACGTCATGGAGGAAGATCAGCGGTACGAGGTTCTGATTGCAGTCCATGATGAAGCGGGCGGCTTTCTCGGCGGACTCGGTGTAAATCACGCCGCCGAACTCGACGCGTTTTTCGCCGGAATGCTTGTCAAGGTCCTGCACATGCATTTTTTGGTTGGCGACGACGCCCACCGCAAAGCCGCCGATGCGCGCGTATCCGCAGAGAACCGTCTTGCCATATTCGGTCTTGTACTCTTCGAAACGACTCTCGTCGACGATTCTTCCGATGATCTCCTTCATGTCGTACGGACGAGCCGGATCGGCATCGACTATGCCCAGAAGCTGTTCTTTGGGAATTCGAGGAGCCTGAGGCTCGACACGGCTGAAGGGAGCTCCAGGACGTTGGCCCATTTTTCCGACTAAAGTTCTGATTCGGGAAATGCAACTCTCGTCGTTCGGTTCGCGATAATCCACCGTGCCGGAAATTTGGGCGTGCATCTTTGCGCCTCCGAGCTCCTCGGGCGTGTACTTCATTCCAATCGCTGCCTGAACGAGAGCGGGGCCGGCAAGAAAAAGACCACTGCCTTCGGTCATCAGGATGTGATCACACATTACAGGCAGGTAGGCTCCACCGGCTACACACATTCCCATAATGGCAGTGATCTGGGGAATTCCCATGGCGGACATGACAGCGTTGTTGCGGAAGACGCGGCCAAAATCGTCTGTATCTGGGAAAACGTCTTCCTGCAATGGAAGAAATACACCGGCGGAGTCCACAAGATAAATGGTCGGAATGCGATTCTCGATGGCGATGTTCTGAGCACGGATTACTTTCTTCGCCGTCATTGGAAAGAACGCGCCCGCTTTCACCGTTGCGTCATTCGCGATCAGCATGAAGAGCCGGCCTTGGACTCGTGCAAGTCCCGTGATCACTCCAGCTGCCGGTGCTCCACCCCACTCCTCATACATTCCGTAGGCAGCGTAGATTGCCAACTCAAGCAACTCCGTACCGCGATCGATGAGCAGAGCAATGCGTTCACGAGCAGTGAGGCGGCTCTTGCTGTGTTGGGATTCGATTGTCTTGGCTCCCCCACCCTCTCGAATCTTCTCCTGTTCGCGCGCAATGGTTGTGATCAGATCAGCCATCGCCAGTGCGTTTTTCTGAAATCGCGGTGAATTGGGATCAATAGCAGAAATGATTACGCTGTTCGGCGTGGATGTGACCGGGCTTTGGGCCATTTGGGCTGTGCGAAGAAACTCTCTAGAGTAACAAACCGGAGAAGGATCGGGCCATCGGGACATCGAAGGATCGGGCCATCGGGTGAAGTAAGAATCGGGCGATTTGGTGATTTTGTGAGTTCGTATCGCAGGTCAAAGAACTTAAGAGAATCCTAAGTAGTCCAGCAGCTTTCGGGTTCTTACTTCACCCAATGCCCCGATTCTTTAGGCTGGGATCCCGCGCGGCTTCACGTTGGCGCGAATGAAAGTCACAATGTGGTCCATCGAGGTGCCAGGTCCGAAGATGCCGGTTACGCCCTGCTGATTGAGAAAGGGGACATCCTGTTCCGGAATCGTACCGCCGAGAACGATCAGCACATCGTCCATCTGCTTCTCTTTCATAAGAGAGACAACTCTGGGCACAATGGCGTTGTGGGCGCCTGAAAGAATTGAGAGCCCGATTACGTCAACGTCCTCCTGCAACGCCGCAGTGACAATCATCTCTGGTGTCTGCCGTAGTCCCGTATAAATCACCTCCATACCGGCATCCCGCAGCGCACGGGCAATTACCTTTGCGCCTCGGTCATGCCCGTCCAGGCCAGGTTTCGCCACTAGTACACGGATTTTCTTCTCGTTTCGAGCTTGCATAGAGAACGTGTGATTATAGCGAACCCACGCGCTACTCGCTTGAGGCTGGCCGTCTTCAATGCGGACCTTATCACCAGTCAAGTCTTCGTTACTGGCCACTGGAGGAAGGCGTATCTAGCGATGGCGACCAAAGAGGTGATTGCGAACATCCGGCCAGAATTCCTTGGCCAGATTGTAGACCGCGTCAAAGGCAATGCGGGATCCCATCGAATAAGCGAAATCTCCGGCATTGCGCTCGTCACCAGGGTAATAAGACCTGCTGATCGCGCTCGAGCTTGCGCAGGCGAGAATTTCAGGGGAATTGAAAATGCGGCGTCCCGAATCGGTTCGAGTTACCAGGACGCGAGTCACCGCGTATCCCATGCGTGAAAAGAAGGTCCCGCTTCCCATCCGGTAATAGCGCGGGTCGGTGTGGAATAGCGATGGATAAACACCTACGCCAAAAAATTGCGCTGTAGCCGTATCCGCGATGTCAGCTCCGTAGCGCTTGCCAAATCCTTCGGCGCCCTGGCCATATCCGTGGTGTATGTCCGCGGCCTGATCGATTCCCGCTTGAACTCCCGTCGCGACAAAAGTGAACGGATTGAAGAAGTTCTTGGCAACCTGCCCAAACTTTTCTCCGGTTGTTAAGGGATGAGTCTTAGTGTCGCGTCCCTCGACGATTAACGAGTTGGGAAGATCGAGACTCAAGCCGCTGTGGCGGCCAGGCTTTGAGGAAGTACTTTGTGCAGGTTTGGTGCTCGGCGTCTGACTCGACGAATCCTGCGCAGTCAACGACGCCGCGCAGAAAAAAGACAGAACTATTGCGTTAAGCACCCGAGCGTTGAGCATTCGGGGAGTGTAAGAGGAAAGCCTGGGCTGCGCAACTGCAAACTATCCCGCCAGAGCAGGGTCAGGCTCCAAGAGTTTTGCAGCCTGAAGGATCGTCTCGGCCACAGCATCTTCGCCCACCGCCGTATTCACCATTAGGTTGTACATGTGCCGCTCCGGCCATTCAATGTGGAAGTGCTGGCGAATGAAGGCCGCGCGTTCACGGTCTGCGGTGTCGATTACCTGTTGGGCATGTTCGTCGCAGGTACAGTATTTGCGTACTCGCTCGATCTTGTATTGGCGCGGCGCATAGAGAAATACGTGGAAGGTATCCTCACGGCCGGCAAGGATATACGGCGCGCCACGGCCGACGATCACACGATATCCTTCGTCTGCGGCCTTCAGAAAGACAGAGCGCGTGAGCTCGGTCATCTTTTTACAGTCGAAATGATCGGGGTTCACCATGCCGCGTTCGGCGCCGCCTCCCCAGAAGAGTCGGCTGATACGCGTGAGGAGGGGATCAGGATGTTCGTCGAGCTTTTTGACTGCGTCGACGTCCACATTGGCCATCTTGGCAATATCGAAGATCAGGCACTTGTCGATGAGTTTCCAATTAAGTTCCCGGGCGAGACGAGCGGCGATCTCTACGCCGCCACACCCGACTTCTCGGTCGATGGTGATATTGCGGATGTTCATCCTGCACCTCGCGTGCAGTCCGGCTCTCCTAGTGCATTCCGCCAGGACCGGCGCCGGGCTTGTTCTTCTGCATGAAGAAGGCAAGCGGCACCATCATGGCACAAGCCAGCGCAAACGCAAAGATCACATCGTTGTAGGCCAGAGCAGCGGCTTGCCGCTGCACCTGTCGATACACCATGCTGTACGCGCGCTGTGATGCGTCGGCCACGCTGTAGCCCGCGTTTAGCAGAGTGTTTGTCATCGCCGAAAGCTGGCTCTGAAACGCCGGACTACTACTAGTGAGATGCGAGGCGAGGTCGCTCTGGTGCTTCTGGGAGCGCCTGTCCAGCATGGTCTCGATGATCGAGATACCGATACTTCCGCCTACGTTTCGGGCCAGATTCACCATGCCCGAAACCTGATTATTCTTACCCCGAGGCACACCTACGTACGACATGGTATTGATGGGTACGAATAGGAAGGCAATGCCGGCCGCCTGAAAGATGCGAAGCTTCACTGCCTCTCCGAAGCTCAAACCAAGGTTCAGCTCCATCATGTGGAACAGGGCGGCAGAGCAGGCAAGAAACCCGATGGCGATCAGCCAGCGCGCATCGTAGTGGGAGACTAGGAATCCGACTAGTGGCATCAGGGCCATCACTGTAAGACCGCCGGGAGAGAGCGCCATTCCGGCGCGCTGGGCGGTGTACCCCAGCAGGGTTTGCAGATACTGTGGGATGAGCACGGTGGTACCGAACAGCGCAAAGCCGAGCATGGTCATCATGACAAAGGCGAGCGCGAAATTGCGGTTCTTGAACATGCGTACGTCGACGACGGGATCTTTCTGGAAGTACTCCCAAATGACGGCAGCGACAATGCTGACGACAGCGATGATCGAGAAAGACAGGATGAAGTCTGACTGCAGCCAATCGTCACGCTGCCCTTTATCAAGTACCACTTGCAGGCACCCGAGGCCGACACCTACCAGCGCGAGACCGATGTAATCGATCTTGATCCCCGCATTGCGCTTGTGGGCAAGCTCGGGCGGATCTTCGACGAGGCGATTTGTCAGAAATAGTGACAAGACGGCCACGGGCACGTTGATGAAGAAAATCCACCGCCAGTCATAGTTGTCCGTGATCCAGCCGCCCAGAGTGGGGCCGATAGCCGGAGCGAGAACGACTGCCATGCCGTAGACGGCAAAAGCTACGCCCCGCTTCTTCGGCTCAAAGGTGTCCGCCAGGATCGCTTGCTCGCTTGGCGCAAGTCCGCCACCGCCGACACCCTGTAGTACGCGAAAGAAAATGAGCAACGAAAGGCTCGGGGCGAGGCCGCAGAGCAGGGAACTGAGACCGAACAAGGCGACGCATGTCATGTAGAAGCGCTTGCGCCCCATGATGTCGGACGCCCATCCGCTGATCGGCAGCACCACTGCATTGGAAACGAGGTAAGAAGTGAGTACCCAAGTGCTCTCATCGGTGCTGGCGGATAGACTGCCCGCGATATGCGGCAGCGCTACGTTGGCGATGCTCGTGTCGAGCACCTCCATGAATGTCGCCATCGTGACGGTGAGAGCGATCGCCCAAGGATTGTGTCTGGGTCGCCACTCGGCGTGCGGCGGTGCAGCGAATTGCCGAACCTCGATGTCTTCTGTAGTCGTTCCCATTTTGGTCTCTATGATTCCGCAATTGGCATAGACCGCTTCACGAGGGACACGAACCATCCGTGCCAAAGCGAGAGCCACATCTTCTTTTTTTGCGGCTTCCGCAGCGGCTGAAGCCGGCGAGTTCAAGGAAGAAAGAAGTGTTCTTCTCAACGGCTTGGCTGGAAGCCGTGCCCGCCAAAGTCGTCCTTAGCGCACCTTCACACTAGGTTCAACGGACATTCCGGGCCGCAGCGAGTGATCTTTGTTCTGATCGGCATCTAGCACGATGCGCACCGGTATTCGCTGTACCACCTTCACGTAGTTCCCGGTGGCGTTCTCCGGAGGAAACAAGCTGAAACGTGAGCCACTCGCGCCCCCAATAGCCAGGACTTTGCCTTTGTACTCGCGACCGCTCGCATCGACCTTAATCTTAACTGGCTGTCCCGGTTGCATGTGGTGAAGTTGCGTTTCTTTGAAATTCGCTGTCACCCAGACGTTGTCGATATCGACGAGTGACATCAGTGCCTGTCCGGGCTGAACGTACTGTCCGACCTCTGCGGTGCGATGACCGACCACTCCATGACTTGGCGCAGTGATCTTCGTGTACTGGAGATTCAATTGGGCCTGCTCGAGCTCCGCCCGATTTTTCGCTGCGGTCGATTGAGCAGAAGTGGCGCGAGCCTGGGTAACGCTCACCTGTCTCGGACCAGTACCAGCATTGCGCAAGTTGGCTTGCGCCTGTACGACTCGAGCTTCAGCTTGCGTGACCCCCTCTTGCGCCGCGATGACGGCATCTTGCGAGCCCTGTACATCGGCGGCTGTGCTTTGCGCTGTGGCCACAGCGGCATCGTACTGTTGTTTGGAAATTACGTCGCGTTCGACCAGTCCTTTATATCGCTGCACGTCATTCTGCGCTTTCACGTTATTGCCAATAGCGGCCTGCACCTTGGCCCGCGCAGCATCGAGGTTCTTGTGAGCGGCGGCAACAGCAGATTGGGTGTTCTTAACATCTGCCTCTGCCGACTCGATTTGGCTCTTGGTCGCGACGGAAGTTATCGGAACGTTGTAGTTTGCTGCTGCAGCCTGCGCTTGCGAGTCGGCAAGCTCAGCGTTTGCGCGATCGAGCGCGACCTGATAGTCGCGGGGATCGATTTCAACCAAAACCTGTCCGGCTTGGACTTCCTGGTTGTCCTCAACATTTACTGCCGTGATGTAGCCAGCCACTCGAGATCCAATCTGGCTGATGTGGCCGTCGATCTGTGCGTCATCAGTGTCTTCGTACTGGCGCGAGTGCAGCCACCACAGAAGAGCGCCAAGTGCGGCTATCACGACAACAAGAGGAGCGATCCTCTTCAGGCGGTTCTTGCGTTGCGCAGTTCTCGCCGCAGCCTCTTCCTCTTCGCGGGACTTCTCCAAATCCTCAGGAGGAGGAGCCTGGGGGGAACTTGTGCGCGCCGGAGCTTCGACGGGTTGCAACCGGCGTGCGCCACTATCTGTTGAGCGATTCTGTTCCTCAATCGTCTCCAGCGATTTGTCTTGAGTTGCAGCCATTACTTTCCTCCGAGATAGGTCGCGGCGTTCTGACGGGCTTCGCCGACTACCCTAGCCAATGTAAGCTTTGCCAGATTATGAACGTAGAGGCTGGAAACATACTGATTTTGGGCATTCACCAGTGAGCCTTGCGCCTGCACAACTTCGAGGTTGTCAGTCACCCCGGCGGCGAACCTTTCGCGTGCTTCTGAAAGCTCTTCCTCGGCCAGCTTCACTGTAGAGTCTGCAAGCTGCACCTGCTGGGACGCGGCGTTGATGTCCAGAAATGCGGTTCGGATTTCTGCGTTGATACGGCCTTCGAGATCAGCGAGCTGGTCTTTGCTCTGTTTCAGATTGGCTTGCGCCTGATAAATGTCCCCGCGAATGCGGCCTTCTTCGAAGACCGGAACTTGAATAGCTCCGGCAGCAACAAATGTTCCGTGAGATGTTCCGGGACTAATCCCTATGTCACCGTAATTCCCATTGAACGAGAGACTCGGCAGGCGCTCGTAGCGCGCTGCCTTCTCTGACAATTCCGCGGCGCGTACCTGAGCCTGTGCCTGGCGGTAATCAAAGCGACCTTGCAGTGCACGATGGAGAGCTTCTTCTTGAGTTACCGGCGGGGCCTGAATGAATTGCAATGTGTCTGAGAGTTCGTAATTCTGTTCGAGAGGCAGTCCGATGGTTCGGGCAAAGGCGATTCTGGATTTGTCGAAATTGTTCGTAGCGACGATTAGATCTTGCTGTCGCGCCTGCAGTTCTACCGAGGCCCGGAGCTCATCGATTTTGGCGGAAACCCCTGCCTGATGCATTTGCCTGGCCTGATCCAACGTGGCCTGCGCGGTTTTTACCTGTGCCTGAGCATTCAGCACATTGGCGCCGGATGTAAGCACCTGAAGGTATGCGTTACTTACCGAATAGACGACCAGTTCCAAAGCGTTGCGATATGAGAACTGAGCTGCCTTCAGATTCTCGACTGATGATCGGATACTTTCATATTGCGTAAGACCGGCATTCGCATTCAGGTATCCACGTACTTCGAAATTTGAAAAGGGGCCAATCACCGCCGGAACGCCTGGAAATCGGATTCCAGATGCAGCAAGGTTTACCTGTTGAACGCTTTCGCCAAACTTTGCCGTGACATCCGGCAGCATGCTTTGCAGGGAACGCCAACGCTGACCACGCGCTGAAGTGATTCCTTGCTCGCTGAGCAACGCCCCGAGGTTCGCTTTGAGACCGCGATTGATGGCGTCCTTGAGAGATATCGAAATGATCTCGTCAGTCGCCTTTTCGGTAATTACGCTGCCGCCGAACGGATCCGATGATGTGCCAGAAGGGGTCGCTGGCGACGAGATAGGAGTGGACGAAAGAGTGCTCTGCACAGTGCCGGCCTGTGTAACCGGTGCTGGAGGCTGTTGACCAAGCTGCGCGCCAGCGGCTGCAGCGCTGCCAATGATAACGAAGAACAATGCGATGTGACGGGCGGCTCTAACAACTTGCCGAATAGAACCCGACCCTTTCATTCTTCCTCCAAGACGAACCTCGTACTTTGCCGCTGAAAAAAGGTTTGAAGCTCGGCTATGTCGGCGCAAACTCACATAGATGCGTAAAGCGCAGATGATTCTTGAAGCCAAGCAGCGCCATTCGAATGTGGGGACTCAGATCCACCAAGTCGAAAGCTTGGATTCACTTGAATTCCCCAAGGATTCATGAAAGTAAGTAAAAACTTACTTTGAATTACTCGGCAACACCTCTGAGCTCAGCAAAAGCTCACCCATGTTATTCATTCGTAAGTTATTGAGGCTGCAACGTGAGCCAGTGCTCCACCTGGGCGTTTACTGCGGCTTCGCTGAATGGTACTGGGAATGTGGAACCCTCGTACCATGCTGGGAATTGGTCTTTGTAGTGAATGCTGAAAAGATGGCCTGACTGACCGATGACGATGTTCAGGGTTGATCGATCCAGATTTGAAAAATCGACTGTCAGCCGCTCGGATGGGCCGAAAGTGGTCCCGACCTGTTTCACAGTGCTTCCGCTACCGGATTGGAGGTGCAATCCGGTTCCGGTGAAATGGCTCAGGAGGGGAATCGATCCGAACAGAGGATGTTGCACTTCGATTGGAAACTGGCTTCCCCAAATCCATTTCTTCAGGTCTCTTGGGGCACGGTCTGAGTCGACGGTTTTCTGCACCGCCGCTATTAACACGTCATCATATGAGCCGTAGGCCTGAGGCAGCCAACGTGGAGATTTGTGAGTAATGATGCCCTCGAGCGCTGGACCAGAGAGTCCCCAGTCGTAGTTGACGAAGTCGTCTCCCATTTTGGGACTGAGGATCAGCTTCATCAAATTCCGGCGGCTCCAATACGCGAGAGTCGCAGCTGAGCTGTTCTTCTCCATGCGTCCGTCCCAGCCACGCATGATCTCTGCTGCTTGCCGCAACCGGAGCGACGGACTCTTGGAATGATCCACCGCATAGACGAAGCGGTCTGAGAAGAAGCGCTCGAGCTCTGACGTTATGTCCGTCTGAATGGCAAGCATGTCCGCCGGCTGAAACTTATGTCCTTGCTCGAGAAGATGAAAGATTCGAGAGGTGCGATAAGGCGCCCACCAGACGTTGGCCAGCAAATGAGGATATCCGTGAGGAGTGATGCGTCCATTGGCCGTCGCCAAAAGCCCAGACGGCGGATCGTAAATGCTTGGAAGCTGATCGAATGGAACATAGCCGGTCCAGTCGTGAGCGCCATCGGCCCCCGACTGTGGCGATAGACCATCGCCCGAGGCTCGCACCGGAATCTTGCCGGTCGCCTGATATCCAATATGACCATCTACGTCGGCATAAACGACATTTTGAGACGGTCCTCCGAACCTGGAGAAGGCAGTGCGGAATTCATGCCAATTGCGCGCAGAGTTGATTTCTAGGAAGGGGATTCCCAAGGTCTCCGTGTCGTAAATCGTCCACTGCAGCGCGAGTTGCCGGGTTTCACCTTCGAGAATCGGCGTGATGATTGGGCCGTGGCGGGTGACCCTGACGTCGAAAGCCTCATCCCGTTTGCCTTTGACGTGGATTACCTCATGGGTCTTCTCTGGTGCTTGCCAGCCTTTCGGCGTTGCAACCTCTCCCGCAGAATTGAATTGCTCCACGAACAGATCCTGCACATCGGGTCCAAGGTTTGTGAATCCCCAGGCGACCAAATGTCAGGAATGGAGTGCTCGATGTGCATGTCATTGGAGAGCAGCGGTTTGCCGCTTGCGGTGTGCACCCCCGACACGACCCAGTTGTTCGAACCCGGTACGCACATTTCGCAGGTGCGATCAAAGGCAGAAGTAAATGAGGAGGTCTTCGCCGGACTGGGCTGCTCGTCTTTTTCATCCTGTTCCGAATCGGGATTGTTTTCGCCAGGCGGCCGCTCATCTTCGATCGAAGGGTTCGCTTGCTGTGCAGGAGGCAGATCGCGCCAGGAAGTAGTTGGATATAAATCGGCGATCTCCTGCGCATTAAGATGACGCGCAACTCTTTCGCGCTTGAGCTCCAGATCGTACTGTGTGTTCAGCATCTGATCCATGTTGGCGCCAATCAGGAGCGAATCCTCGATGCGCCATAGGGAGGGCGAGTACCCTAAAATTTTGAACTCCAAAGGCAAGTGTTTGCGACTCTGCTGGATGAATGCGTTCACGCCGCGCGAGTACATTTCGAGCAGGTGACGCTGTCGCGGATCGAGCTTGTCGACCGCTTCTTCACAGGCAGCGCGGATTTGTAAATATCGCTGAAGCCGATCGTGCTTTACCAAATTGGGACCAAGAATCTCTGCCAGGGTTCCCGCTGCATAGCGGCGAGAAATATCCATCTGCCACAGACGATCCTGAGCAGTAACGAAGCCTTGGGCAAAAAAGAGATCCTCATACGAGCTGGCGCGGATGTGCGGGACGCCTAATTTATCTCTCAATACGGAAACCTGACCAGAGAGTTCATCCATCCTGATGCTTCCGTCTACTTGCGGAAGCTCGCTATGTCCAAGCGAATAAATCCAAAGTGCTACTCCGAGGCAGGCCAGCACAAGAAGAATTCCAAAGGTTGAAAGTGAACGCAGGAGCATTCTCCGTGTCTGCTTCTTCGGCGGCGCCAGTATGGTAGTTGCCATGTACGTCGATTCTAGATGAACTTTTTCGTGGTGGCAGACCCAGAAGTGGTAATGACAAGGGCAATGATGACTCCGTGTACTCCGTCTCTCGGCGGTGAAATAAGCCCTTGATGTTATGCTGAAATAAGCCCTGGCCTGGCTGAATCGAATGCTTCAGAAGCGTATTGATGATCACATGTCGATCTCGCGGGAATCGCTCCGCGAAGCGCAAGAGCGCTTTCATCAGCATCTGAAACGAGTCGGTCTGAAGCAGACTGAGCAGCGCGATACTATTCTGCTTACCTTTCTCGAAACTCACGAGCATCTCTCTACGGAGCAGCTTCACCAACTGGTTCGTAAACGTGACTCTCGCATCGGATTTACAACGGTTTATCGCACGTTAAAGCTCCTGGCTGAATGTGGTCTGGCGAGCGAAGTGGCTTTTCACGACGGCATTGCTCGTTACGAGCACCAGCACAATCGACGCAGCCATCATCACATGGTCTGTACGGATTGCGGAGGCTCCGTCGAGTTCTTCTCTCCCGAAGTGGATCGCTTAGAACAAGAGATCGGCCGCAAGCATCATTATGAGACCACGCGCCATACCTTCCAGATTTATGGCGTCTGCGAGGACTGCCGCAAGAAGATCGGTCGCCGCATCGTATAACCAAACGAACTCTGCTTGAATCCCTGCTGATTGCATGGCAAGATGATTAGCTTTCTCCTCTCGAGCCCGGACTCTGCGGTTCACGGTGGAAAGCATGAGCCGAAGGCCGGCAACTAACTACGGGAGCCATTTTGAAGGTCCGGGTTTTCTTTCACGACAAGTGTTTCGACGGTACCGCGTCTGCCGCATTGTTTTCCCGTTTTTATTCGGAGCGGATTCGCGATAACGCGACCTTTGAATACGTAGGTCTTCTGCATCGTGCCGGATCGCTATTCGATGAGGCAGCGTTTACCGGCGATGAAAATGCGATTGTCGACTTTAAGTACTCCGCCTCTCCGAAGATCACATGGTGGTTCGACCATCACCAGAGCGCATTTCTCACGCCGGAGGACCACGAGCACTTTCTGCACAATCAGAGCAACAAGAAGTTCTATGATCCGGACTTCAAGTCCTGCACGAAATTTCTAGCCACGATTGCCGAGAATCGTTTTGGCTTCAATCCTGCTCCGGTGGCGGAGTTAATCGAGTGGGCCGACATCGTCGATGGCGCGCAATACAAAGACGCGAAGACGGCAGTAGAGATGAAGCATCCGGCCATGAAGCTGACGATGGTCATCGAATCCACTCAGGACAAAAACTTCACGCCGGGATTGATCCCTCTTTTGGCCTACAAGTCGTTAGCTGACATTATTGAAGATCCCCTGGTAGCACCTCTCGTTCCTCCGCTGCTCGAGCGGCATAAGCGCTCGATCGAGATCATGAAGCAGCGCTCCGAATGTAGACACGGAACGATTTTTTTCGATGTAATGGATTGCGACCTCGAGGGTTATAACAAGTTCGTGCCTTATTATCTGCATCCAGATTCGACCTACAGTGTCGGACTTAGCAAGAGTTCTTTCCGTACAAAGGTGTCGGTTGGTTCCAATCCTTGGACGATGATGCGTCCGCAAGACATGTTGAACCTCGCGGTAATCTGCGAACGTTATGGCGGCGGCGGTCACGCACGCGTTGGGGCGATTTCTTTCGAACCGAATCAGGAAGATCGAGCCCGACAAGCCGCGCGGGAGATCGTCGAAGAGTTACGCGCCAGCGTCGCCAAAGTCGAACAACTAAGCCGCTAGAGCTTCCCAGCTCTTCTCAAGCAGACTACGAGACGTATTCCTTGATGTACTCGTCATCGCTGCTGGCGAGCTCGTGTCCACCACCATCAAAGATCGCTTTGCCGTCTCTCAGAATAAGAAAAGATGTCTTAGTGTCGATGCCGCTATCGCGTACGGGAACCATTTGGCCTCTTTGCTGATCGTAGTAATGAGTGGCCATCGCAAATCCATCCTGGAGGCGGTGAGTGACCATGAGAGCAGACGTTTGATATACGTCGCGTTGCTTGATGAGAAGCTCGACAATTGTTGTTGAGGTAATGGGATCGAGGCCGCCGGTGGGCGAATCGTAGAGGATGATCTCAGGTTGTGTAACGATGGCGCGTGCGATGGCGACACGACGGCGCATGCCTCCTGACAACTCGGAAGGAAATTTCTGGAGCGTCTGTTCCAGTTCCACGAAGCGCAGCGCCTCGGTCACGCGCTTGCGAATTTCATCCGCAGGAATGTGCTCCTCCATCAGGCGGAATGCGACATTCTCCTCTACCTTAAGAGAATCGAACAATGCGCTTTCCTGGAAGACCATTCCGATCTGGCGGCGGAGGTCGAACAGTTCGTGCTCGGGCATGGAACTCACTTCATTTCCCAAAACAGTAATCGTGCCGGCGTCGGGCTTCAAAAGACCCATCGCGAGCTTTAGAATGACGCTCTTTCCTGATCCGGCGACACCAAACAGAACTTTCGTTTCTCCGCGATGCAAGCGAAACGAAATTCCACGCAGTACGAGGTGCTGGTCGAAACCCAATTCCACATCTTTGAACTCGAGCACAACCTCGCCGGAAGGGTGAAAGCCATTTGTGATTGCAGCAATTGTCATGACTCAGCTATCAGGTTTTTCCATATAGAGCGCGTGTCACCGTCCGAATATCCCAATCAGCAACTGCGTCAGGAAAAAATCGACGATCAGGATCAGCACCGACGCGGCCACCATCGCCTGCGTGGTGGAGCGACCCACTCCTTGTGTTCCGCCTTTGGTGGAAAATCCGAAATAGCAGCCGACTGTTGCAATAATGAAACCGAAAAAGAACGGTTTGACGAGGCCCTGAAAGACGTCCGGAAATTGCAGCGCCTGATATGTACTTGTCCAATATTGCCGAGTGCTGAGCCCTAGCCGACCGACGCCGACGATGTATCCACCGACCAGACCCATCAGGTCGGACAGAATAGCCAGGAAGAACAGCATGACCACGGTGGAAATTACTCGTGGCGTTACGAGCTTCTTCACAGGATCAGTGCCCAGAGCACGCATGGCTTCGATTTGCTCGGTCACCTTCATCGATCCCAATTCGCTGGCCATTCCGGTGGCAGCACGACCAGCAAGCATCAGACTCGTAAGCACTGGGCCGATTTCTTTGATCATCGAGAACGACACGAGTTGGCCGGTAAGCGAAACCGAGCCGAACTGCTGCAGCGTTGTGGAAGTTTGCAGCGCGAGCACCGCGCCGATGGAGAGGCCGGTGAGCACGACGATTGGAAGTGAGCCGACACCAATGAAATCCATTTGCATCAGCATGTCGGCGAGATATCGTGGGCGACGAAAAAGATTCGAGACAGCTTCGCCAGCCAGCAGTGAGTATTCCTGAACGGCAAGAACTTTCTCTTTAACGATTTCGTCAGGTGAAGTGAGCAACGTCTGCAGAAATGGCATGTGTTGGGCAGGTTACAGCGACAGGTTACAAGGAAAATAGGGAATAGGGAACAGGGAACAGGTTACAGGTGACATGTTACAGGAACAGCGGAATACAGCATGACTCAAAGAGTGCGACATTCGCCAGGAACACCATCTCGGAGTAAAGGAGCAGCGTATGCGAATCCAGAAATCGGCTTGTCTTCCCCGTCCCCTGTAAACCTGTCCGCTATTCCTAGTTCTCCCGCCCGCGCTTACGGACTTCGATAGTCAGGCGCTTGATCTTCTGATTCAAGGTTGAAAGTGGAATGCGGAATCGTTCCGCGGCTTCGGTTTGATTCCAGGAGCATTTCTCGAGCATTCCTACGATCACTCGGCGTTCGCATTCTTCCATGATGTCGAACAACGAGGCATTGGACGATTCTTCGGCCAGTACCGGAATGGAACTCTCGCCGAGAACGGACTCCGGCAAGAGGTCAACGCCGATGTTCACGCCGGAAGAGAGTACGACTGCACGTTCAATCACGTTCTCAAGTTCGCGGACATTGCCAGGCCACGCGTAACTCAGGAGAGGGCGCATAGCGTCTGCTGTGAAGTGCCGAGTTGGGAGCCCGTTTTCGTCGGAAAAGCGAGCCAGAAAGTGATTCACCAGCAGCGGCACATCTTCCATGCGAGTGCGCAGTGGCGGAAGATTAACGCTGATTACATTTAGACGGTAGTAGAGGTCTTCGCGGAACTTACTTTCTTTCACCAGGTGCTTTAAATCGACGTTGGTTGCGGCGATGATACGGACATCCACTTGAACTTCCTGCACTCCGCCCAAATGCATGAATTTGCGATCCTGGAGGACGCGCAGAATCTTGGCCTGAGTATCGAGGCCCATGGTACCGATTTCGTCCAGAAAAAGAGTCCCCTTGTTTGCGATCTCGAAGAGGCCTTTTTTCGATGCAATCGCGCTGGTAAACGCGCCTTTCACATGGCCGAACAGAGTGGATTCAAGCAGTTCGGTCGGCATCGAGCCCGTATTCACCGGAACGAAGGGGCCGTCCTTTCGCGGCGAACTCGCATGAATGGCTTTTGCAATCAGCTCTTTGCCTGTGCCGCTGTCGCCCTGAATGAGAACGGTTGACCTGCTGGGAGCAACTTGAGCCACCAGATCGAAAATCTTGAGCATCGCCTCGCTCTTGCCCACTATGTTTTCAAAGCTGTAGCGCTGTTTTAGAGCGCGCTTCAGTTGGCGGTTCTCTTCTTCTACGCGGAGGCGGGAAATGGAAGCGCGGACGTCGGCGAGCAGCTTCTCGTTGTCCCACGGCTTCTGAATGAAATTCGTGGCGCCCGCCTGAATCGCTTTCACAGCGTTCTCCACAGTGCCGTAGGCCGTGATCATGATTACGGGCAGCCCGGGATTGCGCTGGCGAATCTCGTCCAGCACTTCGAGACCATTGCGATCGGGTAGGGCGAAGTCGAGAAGCACGAGATCGCGCGGGAAAGCCGCCAACATGGCCAGCCCTTCTTCCGCGCTTCTGGCTGCCTCTACGTTGTAGCCTTCGATCGCGAGCAGTGTTTCGAGCGACTCGCGGATCGCGGCTTCATCATCGATGATCAGAATCGAGCCGGTCGCGGGTTCAACTTGATGCATATGTCGTCGCGCTAATACTGCGGATACTGCTGCTTCAGACATTGACTGCCTTTCTCAACATGGGAAATTCGAGCGCAAATGTCGTGCCCTGGCCGGGACGGCTGCTTACCTGGATCTTGCCGGCGTGCTCTTGGATAATTCCGTAGCTCACGGAGAGCCCGAGTCCGGTGCCACGACGCTGTCCTTCTCCAGGTTTCGCCTTTGTGGTGAAGAATGGATCGTAAATGCGATTTAAATGTTCTGGAGCGATCCCCGAGCCGGTGTCGGAGATCATGACCCGCACTCCGTCACCGTTCTCAGTGCTGACCTTAAGCGTGCCCCCGTTCGGCATCGCGTCCTTAGCATTCAGGAAGAGATTAAGGAAGACCTGCTGCAGCTTGCCGCTGTTGCCCATAATGCCGGGCAACTCGACGTAGAGCTCGCTCTCGATATGAACTCTTCCCGTTTTGAACTGGTGTTCGAGCAGCGTCAGCGTATCCTGGATCACTCGGTTCAAGTCGATAAGCTGGAACTCACTGCCGCTGGTGCGCGAGAAATTCAGGAGGCTGTTGACGATTTCGGAGGCGCGGAAAGTTTGCTGAGCGATCTTCTCCAAAATCGCTGAGCGCTTCTCGTCACCTTGAAGCTGTTTGGCGAGTAACTGCGAGTAAGACGAAATAACGGCAAGGGGCGTGTTCACTTCGTGGGCTACGCCTGCGGCCAGCAGACCAATCGACGACATCTTCTCCGCCTGGCTGAGCTGCGATTCCAGCTCAAGACGGTCGGTGATGTCATCGACAATGATGATGCGTCCCACCACTTCGAACTGCCGCGTAACTAGCGGCGCAATGGCGATGTTCGCGACGCGGCTCTCGCCCGTCGGCGTGTTGAGTCTGAACTTATAAAAGTTGTGGATGCCAGGCGATTGGCGAACGCGGTAATACTCTTCTACGAAGGCTGCAGGGAAGATCTCGCTCAGAGGCCTTCCAAGCGCTTGTGCTCGCGGCTTCGCGTACATCACTTCCATCTGCGAGTTCCACGACTCCACCCGATCGGCCAGATCCACGGCAAGGACGCCGACACTGATGGACTCAACGATATTCTCGTTGAATTCCTTCAGCCGCTCGTACGCGGCGATGCGCTGCTGCAGCGAGGCATAGAGTCGCGCGTTCTGGATCGCAATACCGATGTATCCGGAGAGAGTCTCAAGCAGCTCAACATCTTCGCTGGAGAGATAGTCGCTCTCGACGGTCTTACCCATTCCCAAAACGGCAATGGTACGGTTCTGCACTCGGCACGGGATGTAATAGTTCAGCTCGAGCTTGGCAATGGTCGCTTGAGCCGCCGGACTCGCGTTCAGCACCTGATGAGTGTTCTCGAAGAAAAGGTGTCCGGGCTCGCGCTGGTTCGAAAGCCTGCCGAGGAAATCGAGCTCCAGGTTCTGCGCTGACGAGATACCAAACGACTTTGCCAGGAAGAACTTCTCCATATCCTCCGGTTTTTCGCTGGCGAGGAAGACCGCTACACGATCGACAAGCAACGTGTGTGAAAGACGGTTAACTACTGCTGAAAGCATTGCGCGGAGATCAGTCTCAGAATTGAGATCGCGCGCGAACTCAACCAGAGTGCGTCTGTAGTCATACCGCTTGCGATAGAAAACTCGATCCAGCCGCTGTTGAATTACGCGTTTGATCGGGTCGAACAGGAGCGCTGTGATCACGACAGCTACGATCAATCCCCACTCGCCCGCGTTTGGCAGATTCGAGTGCACCTTCTCGGCAACGACTCCGATCACCAACAGGTTCAGTAGCGTCACGATCGCGGTGGCAAGCGTGTATGTCATGCCTCGCTTAAAGATCAGGTCGACGTCCATCAAGCGATAACGAATGATCGCGTACCCGAAGGTGAGCGGCAGGAAGACCAGCGAGAGGACTGAGACCTTCATCGTCGCGGTCGGATCCACGCCACGCAGGTACGGAATCACGTAGAAAATCGTGTAGGGCGCGATGGCGAGGATCGTTCCGCGCGTCACCCATTTCATCTGCTGCCTTAGGAGAGGCGTTTTGTTTTCTCGATAAGTGCCGAGCAGCACGATGGCCGCGAAAATGAAGCATACAGTTGAGCAAACAATGTCCAGCCGATTCAGATTCCAAAGCAGACGCTCACTCGGCAGGAACTCTCTCACCGCCACAACCCGAGCCAGAACTGCGATGGCCCCGGGAACATAGAGCAGAGGAATGAGCCATCCCCGATGTCGCAACCATTTCTTTGGCTCAGGGAAGGTGAGCGCAAAATGCAGGAAGAGCGCACCCTGCAAAACGCCAGCAACAACGCTCGACCAGAGAATGATCCAGTCGAAGGTGTTCAGCTTTGTTGTGTAGTGGAAGGCGTATAGAACCGAGGAGGTCAGGCAGAAAACAAAGAAATGCGACGATTTCGGAGCGGACCAGCGTCGCAGCAGAACATATAAGCCGATCCCGAGATAGATTAACGCGATTAGTCGCAGACCAACGTTCAGCGACTTGTCTGCCGGAACGAGGATCACGGGAGCTTCGACTCTCACGCCGCTGCGAGTTACGCCATAGGTCGCTTTCGAGTAGGTGCCGGTTCGGAAAAGGCTGCGGACTCGGTCAGCCCCGGAGTGGATCGCCCTTCCATTTATGTCCGCTAGCTGATCGCCGGCTTTAAGCCCGGCACGCTCTCCTGGACCAAGAGGCGTAACTCGTTCGGCATAAAGTTGACCTTCGCTCTCCAGCCACCAGATGCCATCATCAGGGACAACGTACTCTCTCTCTTTTTGGAAATTGATGATGCCAAAGACGATCACTGCGACGGTGCACAGTGCCAACACAACGGCTGCTGCTCGCAGTTGGGATTCCCTGGTCATGCGCTCGTCTCTTAGGCCCTGGTAGCCCGTGGAGGGTTCGCTTGCTTCTCTCTCGGCAATAAGCAACTCAGGTGCCAACGGGTCTACCTTCAACGATTGTCTAAATCTTGGGAAACTAGGGACTTGCGCCCATTATATTCTTGGAATGATAGCTGCGGTACGCATATTGGGACGGCTCTATGAAAAAACATAGTGTGCCGTAACCTGTCACTAGGTACCCTCCACGCCTACACCATCCTTCCGTCCGTACTGATCAGGCAATTTGTATCGGCCATGGAAGACTGCCGCAACCCTGTCTGCGCCCTTCTATATTGTCCGGGAGGTGAACCGCGCACTTGTATCCTCCCTGGACTTCCATTTAGCTTCTCCTCGCACAACATATGCGACCATTTACGCTCTTCGCGATGACCCTCTTTGTTGCAACTACCGCCGCATCTCAGGACCGTGCTTATGGGCGATCTATCGTGGTTAGCCCGAAAGGCATCGTCGCCACCAGCCACTACTTGGCATCTCAGGCGGGAGCAAGGATTCTGGCCAAAGGCGGGACCGCAGTTGATGCCGCCATTGCCGCAAACGCGGTGCTCTCCGTTACTGAGCCGATGATGAACGGCATCGGGGGAGACATGTTTGCGATCTACTGGGACGCAAAGACGGGCCAGCTTTCAGGCATCAACGCCTCTGGATGGGCGCCCCAGGCTCTTACGCCGGAGTACCTGCGGGTGAAAGACATCACGAAGATGCCGAGCCACGGCATCGACAGCGTCACCGTTCCCGGAGCCGTCGCGGGATGGGCGGCGATGCATAATCGTTTTGGCAAGCTTCCTTGGCGGGACCTGTTTCAGCCAGCCATGTATTACGCCGAGAACGGCTATGCCGTTCCAGAAATCATCCATGATGCTTGGGCAAACTCTTATTTTACGGACGAAGGTAAACGCCTATTTCTTCCCAACGGTCGCGCCCCTGCACTAGGTGCTCTCTTTCGGAATCCTGATTACGCTCGAACTTTACGCCTGCTCGCGGAAGGCGGTCCTGACGTTTTCTATCGTGGGGAGATCGGGCAGGCGCTCATCGCAACCTCAAAGGAACTCGGCGGCACTGTGACGGCGGAGGACCTTGCGCAGTTCACACCCGAGTGGGTGGAACCGATCTCGACGGAATATCGTGGCTGGCGAGTCTACGAGCTTCCTCCGAATGGACAGGGAATGGCCGCGCTCTCCATGCTCAATATCATGGAGCAAACGCCTCCCGCTCCCGATGGCCCGCAGGGAACGGCAGAGCTACACAAGAAGATCGAGGCCATGCAGTTGGCATATGCCGACCTACAACGCTATCTCGCGGATCCTCGCGTATCGCCGGTGCCGGTGGCCGGGTTGCTGTCCAAAGAATATGCAGCGAAGAGGGCAAAGTTGATCGATCCAAACAAAGCGCGTTGTGATTATGGTCCCGGAGCGCCAGTTGGAAGCGACACTACATACTTGACTACCGTGGATCGTGAAGGAAACATCGTTTCCTGGATCAACAGCAATTATTCAGAGTTCGGGTCCGGCGTAGTAGTAAAGGGAATGGGATTCCCGCTGCAAAATCGTGGTGCTCTATTTGTCCTAGATCCCAAGCACCCCAACGTCCTTGCCGGGCACAAGCGCCCTTATCACACGATCATTCCTGCATTCATGGAGAAGGGCGATCAGCACATTGGATTTGGCATCATGGGCGGCGCGAATCAGCCTTTGGCGCACGCTCAATTTGTTTCTAACCTGGTGGACTACGGTATGAACGTGCAGGCCGCCCTGTCAGCTCCGCGCTTTACGGTGGGTCGCGGCGACCTCTGTCATATACCGATCGAGAGTCGTGTGAAACCGGAAGTCATCGACGCACTGCGCGCAAGGGGGCACAACCTGGAAGTGCGTAAGGAATACACATCGTTGATGGGCCGTGGACAGGCGGTTCTCCATGACTCGAGCCGTAAGATGAACTTCGGCGCTTCAGATCCGCGCGCCGATGGCTCCGCTGAACCCGAGCCGCCTGAACTGCCGCAGTAGCTGTGTCTAGCAAAAAAGAGGGGAGCTTATTCAGCTCCCCTAAACAGAAGCGACAGAGGCGATACGTGAGAAGTTGGAGGTAAGCTGCTGCTTCTGAGTTGCCTGTTGGCTGCAATTCTGAATTTTTTTGGCAGCAGCACATCACTATGTCTTTCAGCCACAAACAACCAGTCTTCGATGAGATGGAAGAGCGCTGGGCGACGCTTTCTGGCGTGCGGCTCCGATACCTTGTGGGCGGTTCCGGCCCTCCGCTGATTCTGGTTCATGGAATTGCCGCCTCATCCTTCTCCTTTCGGTTGAATTGTGCCGACTTGATGCGTAATTTCCGGCTCTTTGTCCCGGACTTGATGAGCATCGTCTCTGCGCAGCGAAAAATGGATATGAACGGTTCTTTGCAAGGAATTGCAAAGCGCCTTGCCGAACTCCTCGACCATGCTGGCCTTAAACATGCCAACTTTCTCGGGAGCTCCCACGGAGGAGCGGTTTTACTGAACCTGGCTGCACTGGCGCGGGAGCGTTTTGAGAAGTTAGTGCTCGTGTCGCCGGCGAATCCGTTCGCGGGGCATTACAAGGCCACGGTCGGGTTCTATTTGAGCGCGCCAGGCCGAATTTTTGCTCGTTTGGCACCCTTTGCGCCCGCTCGCATCTGGGACTACGGAATCGGACGCATGTACGCGGATCCGTACGGTATGGCTGCGGGCACTGGCGCTGGCTATGCTCGTCCACTCAGGTTGAGAGGGACAATCCCGTATCTTCTGTCCTGCCTTGAAACGTTCAATGACGATCTCGAAAATTTAAGGGAGCACCTTGCGACGATATCCCGAATTCCGACTTTGCTGATCTGGGGCGACCGCGATCCAGTTGTGGAGATTCAGTCCGGATACGAGCTTCAAAGAGCGCTAGCCGCCAAGATGGTCGCAATGCGAGGTGTTGGTCATTTGCCATACGAAGAGGCTCCGCAGGAATTCAATCGCATCGTTCGCGAATACTTAATGGGGGTCGGCGAACCGCAGCTCACGAATTACTCAAGTAACTCCTGATAAAAATCTGTCCTGCTATTCTCACTTCAAGTCAACCAAATGCACGTGCCCGATCTGCTGCGCAGATTCTTTGCCGAACATGGCTACTGGACTGTTGCCATCATATTGCTGTTAGAGAATGCAGGTATTCCTCTTCCCGGCGAGACCACACTTCTGTTCGCTGCTTTTCTCGCATTCTCGGAGCACCGTCTCACGCTCTGGGGAATCATCGTGGTTGGTGTAATCGCGTGTACGATCGGCGATAACATTGGCTATTGGATTGGCTACCGTGGCGGACGTCCGCTGCTTGATCGTCAACGCAAGATATTCCGCATTTCGGAATTGCATCTTCGGCGTGGTGAAAAATTTTTCGCGCAATACGGCAGCATCACCGTGTTCTTCTCCCGATTTGTTTTTGGGATGCGCATCATCGCAGGACCTCTGGCAGGTGTGCTCAAGATGCCATGGAAGAAATTCGTGTTGTTTAATTTCCTGGGTGCTGTGCTCTGGGTGTCGGTTGTTGCTTCCCTCGGCTTCTTCTTCGGGAGCAGATGGGATTGGTTGATGACTGAGCTCGAGGATTTCCAGTTAGTAGTTGCAGCCATTGCCGTGCTGGTCCTGCTAATCCTATGGCGCAAGCAACGCCGGAGGTCTGTGCATGCCAGGTAGGCTGGCGAGGTTTTTCGAGGAGATCGATCGCGAAGCCTGGGTGCGCTTTTTCGTCGCGCTAGCCGGCCTGATCTTCTCGTTTGCCTTCGCCCTCCTGTCCACCAGCTTTCGGGATGAAGGCAACGTTGTTGCGACTGCAATCACAGCGTCGTTGTCGCTGCTTACTGCCGCAATGGTGGGAATTGCCACGATTCCCTTTCTGGCACGACGTGTGGCTCTCGAACGTTTACGCTTCAACGTTCGTTACGAGCTGACGCGCGAAGGAGTGGCTTACATCCTCGCTGTGGTTGTAATCGGCATCGCCGCACTCAACACCGGGAACAACGTGCTGTTTATCGTGGTAGCAGCGATGCTGGCAGCCCTCCTTGTCTCTGGCATATCGTCAACACTTGTTCTCTTTGGACTGAATCTCAAGGTCACTTTGCCGGAGAACGTCTTCGCCGGCAAACCTTGTATTGGGACGATAACGATCCGCAATGATGGCCGGCTGCCATCATTCTCTGTCAGCGTGGTTCCGGAAAAGCCGAGCCGGCGGCGAAAGTGGAGATGGCAGAAGACCGAATTGGGAATTCCCCCATTCCGTCCGGCGGCCCGGCAATGGTTTCGACTGCCCGATCTCCAGCTCAGACCCGTTCCGCCCAAGAAACCAGCAGAGCCTATTCTTAGCGCACCAGTTTACTTCCCGCATTTACGACCACGCCGCTCCGAATCAGCGCCAGTGGAATTGAAATTTCCACGCCGAGGCCGATACGCGCAGAGTGGATTAGGCCTGGCGACGCGCTTCCCATTCTCCTTTCTGACGAAGACCCGCATCATTCCGTTTGTGCGCGAGCTGATCGTGTTGCCATCGGTAGAGGAGACACAAGAGTTCCTCACGATCCTGCCTACCCTTCGCGGTGAATTCGAGATGTTCATCGCCGGTCGCGGATACGACTTGTACCGGTTGCGTGAGTTTGCAGCCGGGGATGCGGCGAGACACATCGATTGGAAGGCTACAGCACGGGCTCAGACCGTAATGGTTCGCGAGTTCACGCGCGAGGATGAGCGTAAGCTGAAACTTATCTTCGACAATCCCGCGCTCGGCGAAACGAGCTCGGAGAACTACGAGTCCGCGATCAAACTTGCTGCTTCTCTAGCCTGGCATTTTGCCGACGGTGCGACCGACATTAGCTTCGCCGCTCCTGGTTATTTGGGTATGGGCGCACACGAGGCGCTCAGCTTTTTGCGTTACCTGGCAGTTGCTCAACCCGCAGCTCAGAAACTTCCCTTAGAATCTCTGGCATCCAGAGATGCTTACAACCTGGTAATTACCGCCAGGAAGAGAGGTTCAATTCCGACGCAGCTCTGGACGAGCGCGTATTTTATCTTTATCGGGAACACGAGCGAGAGTTCCTGAACCAGACCGTCTGCAAAAAGCGGACGACAATGCCTCCCTTTGGCGCAAGTTGACATCCAAGCCTGAAAACCGCAACCGAACGAAGTTGCCATGGAAGAATATCTGCCTTCATTTCGCCTCGAATTTCGCGATACGTATAACGAATACCGCATCCTCGATGGACGTGTGCAATTCAGACCACAAGAAGGTGACTGGCGAACGCTGGATATGGACGACATCCAGATGCACTTCTCTTTGAGAACACCAGTGGCGAGCTGGATCCGGAATACGACGGATCGTATTCATCATCTTCCGCTAGCTGTCTGAAACGCCTTCGTGATCCGTGGGTTCGTAAGCTGCCCTTCGGCAAACGCTAATACGCTGGAGAAGGACGCTTCGGAACCAGTGTTAGAATCCGATTCGATTCCAGCATGTTCTCCTCCCGAGTAGTCGGCAAGCTAAAGCGGATCGCGGGTCGCGATGCTGTGCTTGATCGGCGCGAAGACCTCATGCTCTATGAGTATGACGGCTCTCTCGCGCGTGGAGAACCGAAGTACGTTGTCTTTCCGCAGACCGCGCAGCAGGTTTCCGAAATCGTAAAGCTCGCGCGGCGCGAGAGATTGCCCATCGTTCCTCGTGGAGCAGGAACTGGTCTGAGCGGTGGCTCGATAGCCAGACAGGGTGGCATCGTGCTTGCTTTCGCGAGGATGAATCGCATACTCGAGATCGACATCGCGAATCTCCGCGCGACGGTGCAGCCGGGAGTCGTGAATCTCGAGCTCAGCAATGCGCTCGCTCCACGCGGTTTCTACTTTGCTCCCGATCCTTCCAGTCAAAAAGCATGCACGATTGGCGGAAATGTCGCCGAGAACTCCGGCGGTCCGCATACTCTCGCTTACGGCGTGACAGTGAATCATGTGACTGGCTTGGAGATAGTCCTTCCCGATGGGCGGATCGTTCAGCTCGGTAGTTCGGCAGCAAGCTCCGCCGGATACGATCTCACCGGATTCTTCGTAGGATCTGAGGGCACACTCGGCATCGCCACGGCGATCACGGTAAAGCTCACTCGCTTGCCTGAATCTGTCGCGACACTGCTTGCGATCTACGACGACGTTGAGTCTGCCGGCAATACAGTCGTCGCCCTCACTTCTGCGGGTATCACGCCTGCGGCTCTCGAGATGCTCGATGGATGGACGTTGCGTGCAGTGGAGGCATCGGTCCATGCGGGATATCCGCTCGACTCCGCTGCGGTTCTCCTCATCGAACTGGAAGGACTGCGTGAAGCTGTCGATGAGCATGCCGAACTCGTATCCGAGTTATGCCGCCGATGCGGCGCACGTGAAGTTCGGCGGGCGAAGGACGAGAATGAGCGTCACTTGCTGTGGAAAGGTCGCAAGACCGCATTCGGAGCGATTGGACGTATTTCTCCCTCTTACTACGTGCAGGACGGTGTTATCCCACGCACGCGTGTTCCTGAAACTCTGCGAAAGATCGACGAGATCAGCAAGAAATATTCGCTCACGATTGGAAACATTTTTCACGCAGGCGATGGAAACCTGCACCCATTGATTCTCTTCGACGCCCGCGACGCTCAGCAGACGCAGCGGACACTCGACGCAGGTCGGGAAATCCTCGAATTCTGCATCGGCATTGGCGGATCGATTACCGGTGAGCACGGCGTCGGTATGGAAAAGCAGGACCTCATGTGCACGCTCTTTACCGATTCGGAGCTCGAAGTCATGAGGCGTCTGCGGAACTGTTTCAATCCTGATTCATTGCTTAATCCGCAGAAGATGCTTCCCTCGGCCCGCACTTGTCGCGAAGCCGTGACTCCTGGTGATCCCAGTCTCGAAACTCCGCTGACTTCTGCTGGGGTGGAGTTGCGGTGAATCAGGCCGTAACCACGCAAGTTGGCATGGATTCCCGATTCGAGAGCCTTCTGGGAACGCGCTCTGTTCTCACAGAACCAGGCTCTTTGCAACGATACGCGATAGACGGCATCACTCCGCCTTTAATCGTGCTGCCCGAGGATGCTGAACAAGTTTGCGCTGTTCTGCGCGTCTGTAATGAAGAGCAATGGATGGTTGTCCCGTTCGGATCTGGGACTCACCAGCACGTAGGCAGACTACTGGAGCGAGTGGATCTCGTTCTCTCCACTGAAAAGTTGAACCGCATTCAAGGTTACGATCCCGGTGATCTGACTATTTCGCTCGAAGCAGGAGTGCCGGTCGCGAACGCGGTCTCAGCCTGCGCAGAGCATCGTCAATTGCTGCCGATTGAGGCTCCAGAGCACGCGACAGTGGGTGGCGCAATGGCGACTGCTGCGAATGGGCCATTGCGCGCAGCTTTCGGGAGCCCGCGCGATTTCTGCATTGGCATCAATTTCGTCACCGGAGACGGAGTGGTCGGCCGCGGCGGGGGACGTGTGGTGAAGAATGTTGCTGGCTATGACCTGATGAAGCTGCTGATTGGCAGCTACGGCAGCCTCGCCGTTATCACGTCCGCCAACTTTAAATTGTTTCCTGCGTCTCAACCAGCCATTACTCTGATATGCGAGTTCGCGTTGCTGTCGCAAGCCTTGGTTCTACGCGACGAACTGCTCAAATCTCAGCTTTCCCCCATTGCTTGCGAAATCATTAATTCCCCAGCAGAGGAGTACCTGCATGACGCTGAGCCGCGCGACCCAGATCATTGGGCGCCAGAGACTTCGAATGCTTCCAGTGGATCGAACTGGAAGCTCCTGCTCCGCTTTGCAGGAAGCGACCGCGTTCTTGAGCGCATTCGCAAAGAGTTGAGCTCTTCAACTTCTTCGGAAATGGACGGAGCTAAGGAGGCAGAGCTCTGGAAACGAATAGGCTCTCTTGAGCAGCAAGTAGCCAGGCGACACCGTAACGCCATGATTTTTCACCTGGAAGTTCCGATTTTGCAAACCCAAGGCGCTCTCGAGACAGCCCACTCCTCCGCGAACGATTACAACTTCCTCGCCGTTATCCTCGGGCGCGCGAGCGTCGGATCATTCATTATGGTGTTTGTTCCATTAGCAATCGATCCGCCCGCGGTTACGCAATATGCCGGCGCTGCGTCAGCCTTTCGTTCACGATTGTCCAAAGCCGCATCGGCTGTTGTAGTGCGCTGTCCCCGCGAGGCAAAGCAACATTTTGATGTCTGGGGATCTACTCCCACCGATGTCGATCTCATGCGAAAAGTGAAGCTCGCTCTCGATCCCGGAGGCATACTGAATCGAGGTAGATTCCTCGTCGGATGAGTTCACCCAAAATCACTTCCTCCGATCAGCTCCACGAGCACACCCTGCAGATGGGCGAATCGAATTTCGTTGGCCCGGATCGTCCGACATGGGACCTTTACGCCACCTGTGTTCACTGCGGACTCTGTCTGAATCACTGCCCCACCTACCGAGTGCTTGGCATGGAGATGGATTCACCCCGTGGACGCATTTATCAGGTCTTGCAGGTTGACTCGGGGCGACTGGCGATCGGCGATTCTTTCGTTACGCACATCGATCGTTGCCTTGATTGTCGCGCCTGCGAAACGGCGTGCCCATCCGGCGTGCAGTATGGGCATATCGTTGAACGAGCTCGCGCTCAGATCGAGCAGCATTATCGGCGTCCGTGGCCGGCACGCCGTCTGCGAGACTTCTTTTACGGCTCGGTGCTCGGCGATGCTCGGAAGCTAGCTGCTCTCGCGCGTTTGCTGCGTTTTTATCAGCGCTCAGGACTGCAAAGGATTGCGCATTCTTCAGGGCTGCTAAAGCTCATGAGGTTGGCGCAGCTGGAGCAGCTTCAACCTCGGATCGATGACGATTTCTTCTTTGACCAGATTGGGAAAGTGTTTCCCGCCGACGGAGAACGCCGGGCGCGAGTTGCACTTCATGCGGGATGCATCGCCAGCGTCGCCTTCTCAGCCCTGAATCATGCGACCATCCGTGTCCTTACCCGGAATGGTGTCGAGGTCTGGGTTCCGCAAGGCCAGAATTGTTGCGGCGCGCTTCAGGCTCATGCCGGATACCGGAACGAAGCGCGAACGCTTGCCCGTCAGAACATCGCCGCCATGCTCCATGACCGCTTTGATGCGATCGTCACAAATGCCGCGGGTTGCGGCTCTACGCTTAAAGAATACGGTGACCTTCTGCGCGAGAACGGCGACAACGCTAATGCACAGAAGTTCGCTGCGAAGGTGAAAGATATTACCGAGTTCCTGCAGCAGTTGGGCTTGCGGAAACCTGCCAGGCAGCTCAACTCGAGGGCCACATATCAAGACCCCTGTCACCTCGCTCATGGACAGAAGGTTCGCAATGCTCCGCGAGAATTGTTGCGCGTCGTAGGCCTGGAACTCGAAGAGATGGCACATCCCGATCAGTGCTGCGGCAGTGCCGGCAGCTACAACGTCACACAAAACGATCTATCGATGAAAATTCTCGACGAAAAAATGAAGGACATCGCTTGCACCTCCGCGGAGATGGTGGTGACTGCCAATGTTGGCTGTATGCTGCAGCTGCGAGCCGGGATGGAAAGAGCGGGACGCAAGGTGCCGGTGAAACATGTAGTTGAGGTGCTGGATTCGTGTTATCAATCTTCTTAAGCATTGGTCGGGATTCGGTCGCTACGGTAAAAAACGCTTTCGCCGTGCAGCCACTCTGGAACGCATCTTTCGGCAGTCGCAGATCGTCTAAGAAACAGGGCCTAAATGCTGAATATCACCATCCGGCGTAAAGCAAAGCAATTCGGTCAGCTCGTAAGAACGTCCGCCGTCACTCCAAGAACCGGACGCTCGCATAAACCGCATCTCGTCAGCGAGCGCGAATTGGGAATTACGTTCATTGGCCACAGCAGCTTCCTTATCCAGATTGCTGGACGCAATATTGCGATCGATCCCAACTTTGCGCGCTGGCTGTTCGTCCTCAAGCGGCAGCGACGGCCGGGAGTTCGACTCCGGGATCTGCCGCCGATCGATTATGTACTGGTTAGTCATGCGCACTTTGATCACTTGCATCGACCATCGCTGCGCGCGATCGCGCGGCTTACACGCTGGCGCTGCGGACGCGCTCCGCAGATCATTGTTCCGAGAAATGTTGGCGATATCGTCGCGCGCTTAGGTTTTAACCGCCTTCATGAACTGGAGTGGTGGGAGGAGTGTCGCGATGCAGGCCTAAGCATCACACATACTCCTGCGCAGCATTGGGGAGCCCGCATGCTCCGCGATTTCCATCGCGGTTTTGGCGGTTACGTGATTCGCTCGCAGCGGCATTCGGTCTATCACGCCGGCGACACCGCTTATTTCGAGGGTTTTCGCGAGATTGGGCGCCGGCTGAATCCCGAATTGGCGCTCTTGCCGATCGGCGCGTATTATCCGGAACACTTTCGCAATGTGCACACCAGTCCTGAGGACGCGCTGCAGGGCTTCCTCGATCTCGGTTCGCGACTGATGATTCCAATGCACTACGGAACATTCCGCCTCTCGTACGAGCCCATGGATGAGCCTGTGCAACGGTTGCGAGCCGCAGCTGCTGCCGCTGGAGTCAGCGAGCGCGTCTTAGTGCTCGATGAGGGCAAGACGCGAATTTTCAAGTAATGTGGTTTCGGCCGCTCTGAGTCGGGTGTGATGCTGAAGAGCGGCTAGTACGCAACTAGAATGCGCACATCCCGCACATTGTTACCTGTTGGTCCGGTGACAATTGCATCACCTAACCGCCCGAACAATGAATATGAATCAAAACTCTCAAGGGTTCGCTTCACGTCGAACCCTGCCTCACGCGCCCGAGCAATTGTCGTCCCATCCGCTAGGGCACCTGCGGCAGGGCTGTTCCCGTCGATTCCATCAGTTCCTGCACTGACAACCACAATGTCTTCTCCCGCAATCTGCTGAGCACAGTACAAAGCAAAATGCTGGTTCCGACCTCCGGTGCCGCCCATATCAGGAACACTCACTGTGATCTCTCCTGCCGAGATCACAGCCACTCGCGACTTGCTCTTGCGCAGTTCGTGAAGATGGTTTAGCAGATACCCGGCTGCTCGCTCGAAAGGCCAATCGTCGGGTGTGTTGTCGATTTCGACAGCAAAGCCATGCTTCGACAGCGAGTCCGCTGCGGCTTGCGCTGCCGACGTGCTCGATAGGATCGGCCACCAGCGTGAGTTCGCGAATGCAGAATCATCCGCCTTCGGAGTCTCTTTCAAAGCTCGCTCCGCAAAAATTCTTCGTACGCTTTCGGGAAACGTTCCGGAGAGACCGTGCGTCTCCGCAATCAGATAGCAATCGGTGTCCGTACTTGAGTCCGGCATGGTTGGCCCGGAGGCTAGTGTATCCAGCGAATGTTCAGGAACGTCGCTTACCATGATGCTGAGCTGCCGGGCAGGAAATGCGGCCTGAGCCAGCCTGCCTCCCTTTACTGCAGACAGATGCTTGCGGATCGCATTGATCTCGCTAATCGTGGCACCGGAGTGGACCAGCACTCTATAGGTTTCAACGAGATCGTCGAGCGAGATATCTTCCTCAATTGGCACCTCAACCATGGCGGATGCCCCGCCGCTGATGAGATAGGCCACCAGCGTGTGCTCATTCAGACCAGAAAGCGCCTTCAGAATGGCCCTTGCACCTCGCACGGATTCTTCCGTGGGCAGGGGATGCCCACCTGCAAAATAGCGAAACCCGGGCTGTTGCGATGAACTTGGAACCGAGCAGACGATTCCCTGCAAAGTCGGTCCAGTTTGTGCCAGCAGCGATTCCAGCATCGTGTGCGCCGCCTTGCCTATCGCAATCACCAGCACGCGTTCAAATGAGTTCAGATCATAGAGGTCCTGTTCAACCCGCAGAATCCCGCGTGAATACTCAACTTTGCGATTGAACACACGAGGAATGCTAATTTCGGCGAGCGTCTCGTTAAAGATCTGCCGCGCCAACTCATGCATTCTTTTTGGTTTGGTGTCCGAGCCCAATTGCATTTTGGATCAGGCGCGTTGTTGCAGATTGAGAGCAGGGAAGTGACGGGGCAGCCATTCCGCGATGGCTTCTCGCATAATTGGCAGCTTGCCTTCGAAGAAGTGATCGGCGCCTTCCACTAACAGGAATTCCTTCGGCTCAGCAGCAAGGTTGAAAATCTCACGCAGATTTGCCGTGGGAGCGAACTGATCGTGGTCGCCGCTGACCATCAGCTTTGGCTTCGTGCAGCTCGAGAGGTACGAATATGTATAGAGGCGCTCCTGGACGCTAAGCGGCGTTCCAAGCGCAATCAGTCCTACAACGCGTGGATCGGGACAGCAGGCCTTTAGTCCCGTCGCGGCGCCAAACGAAAATCCAGCAAAAATGATTGGCAGGTTATACTCCTGCTCCAGCCAGTTAAGTGCTGCGCGAATATCATCGCGCTCGCCTCGTCCGTGGTCGTGTGTGCCTTCGCTCAATCCAGTGCCGCGGAAATTGAAACGCAGCACCGGCAAACCAAAGCCGTGCACAGCCTTCGCTGCGTGATAGACGACTCTGCTGTGCATCGTTCCGCCATGTACCGGGTGAGGATGGCAAACCAGCGCAGCATAGGGTGCGCCGGGCGCTCCAACGTTCAGCAGCGCTTCCAGCCGGCCAGCAGGACCGGACAGAAAGATGGACTGAATCGCATTCGCCACTTTCTCGGACTACCTCAGTCTTAAAGCAATACGCAAGACTATTGCGCTGAGTTCGATTCTACGCGAGTGCTTCCGATATGCTTTCAATATGGACCCAGCGCGGCTCACACGCGAGCTTATTGACATCGAATCGATCAGCGGCAACGAAGCCGAAGTAGGTGATTATCTTCACGGCTTTCTTTCAGAGCTCGGATACCGCACTGAGAAGATGCAGGTTGACGGTGCTCGCAACAACATCTACGCGACTCTTGACGCGAAGCCTGATCTCATTTTCTCGACTCACATGGACACAGTGCCGCCGTTCATTCCATCATCCGAAGATGGCGAGAAGATCTACGGACGCGGTTCATGCGATGCCAAAGGAATCATAGCCGCGCAGATCGCAGCCGCCGAAACACTCCGCAAGAACAATTCAAATATTGGACTGCTTTTTCTTGTTGGCGAAGAGCGCGACAGTCAGGGAGCAAAGGAGGCTAACCTTCACGCTCCTGGATCACGATTCCTGATCAACGGCGAACCAACCGAGAACAAGATCGGACGCGCTTCCAAAGGAACGCTTCGCGTGCAACTCACTGCGAAGGGACGCATGGCGCATTCGGCATATCCGCACCTCGGAGACTCAGCGATCGAGAAGCTGGTGAAGGCGCTATATCGGCTGCTAGAGATGTCACTGCCAGAGAATCCTGAGATCGGCCCGACTACCGTTAACATCGGGTTGATCGAAGGTGGTCGTGCTCCGAACGTAATTCCCGATTTTGCACAGGCGCAATTGCTGTATCGTCTCGTCGGATCTACTGAGAAGCTACGCAAAGACATTCAGACAGCTGTCAAAAGTCTAGCGATCGCCGAATTCGCGCTGGAAATTCCATACGTCAAACTTCGTACGGTCGATGGAATTCCCGAAATGATTGCGGCGTTCACGACTGATATTCCAGCACTCACGAACTGGGGTCAGCCTGTGCTGCTGGGACCAGGATCGATTCATGTCGCGCACACAGATGGTGAGTTCATATCGAAGCGCGATCTGACCGACGCTGTTGAACTGTACGTTTCAGTCGCGGAAAAACTGCTCGCGTCCTAATGCGCTAGACTGAAACCTTATGTCGGAGTCCAAAAACGCACTAGCGCAGGCCTGTTCTTCATATCTGCGGTCCGCGATGCATCAGCCGGTCGAGTGGCACGAGTGGAGCGCGGACGCCTTCGACAAGGCTCAGCGTGAGAACAAGCCGGTGTTGCTTGACATTGGCGCCGTTTGGTGCCACTGGTGCCACGTGATGGATCGTGAGTCGTACGAAAATGCCGAGATCGCGAAGCTCATTAACGACAATTACATCGCAATGAAGGTTGACCGCGACGAGCGGCCCGACGTTGATAGCCGATATCAAGCGGCGGTTCAGGCAATGAGCGGACAAGGCGGCTGGCCTCTCACGGCTTTTCTGACTCCCGATGGCCGGCCATTTTTCGGCGGGACCTATTTTCCGCCCGAGGATCACTACGGACGTCCCGGATTCAAGCGCATTCTTCAGACTCTTGCATCGGCGTATCGCGAAAAGCACAGCGATGTGATGGAATCCGCCGAGCATGTCATGAGCGCGATCGATCATGCCGAATCATTCGCGGGCCGTTCGGGAGAGATTTCTCCCGGATTGGTCGATGGCATAGTGAAGTCCGCGATCCAGAGCTTCGATCCGCATCATGGCGGATTTGGATCTGCTCCGAAGTTTCCACATCCTTCAATCCTCGATCTGCTTATCGATTACTGCGGCCGAAGTGGCGAGGAAGAGGCTTTGAAGGTGGTGACCACGACGCTGGATAGGATGGCCCAAGGCGGCGTTTACGATCAGCTCGCCGGAGGATTTCATCGTTACTCGGTGGATGAACGCTGGGTCGTGCCACATTTCGAAAAGATGTCGTACGACAAC
Source organism: Acidobacteriota bacterium (assembly GCA_003225175.1). Lineage (NCBI taxonomy): Bacteria > Pseudomonadati > Acidobacteriota > Acidobacteriota bacterium. The sequence continues at coordinate 23,993 of QIBA01000060.1, read as the reverse complement.
TCGGGGCTCCTCAAGAACTACGTACATGCCTACCAGCTCACCGGGAATGACTTCTACGCACACATTGCCCGCGACATCATTCGCTGGATGGATGATTGGCTAAGCGATCGCGAGAGCGGCGGCTTCTATGCCTCGCAGGATGCTGATATCGATTTGCATGACGACGGCGATTACTTCACCTGGTCGCTTGCCGAGGCGCGCGAGGTCCTGACTCCGCAGGAACTCGAGGCGGTTGCGCCGCTTTACGACATCGGGGAAGTCGGCGAGATGCATCATCGACCTGAGAAAAATGTCTTGCACGTTCGTGCCACTCCGGAGCAGCTTGCGACGCGGCTGAAGCGTAGCGTCGAGGAAATCCGAGAGCTTATTCGCTCGGCGCAAGAAAAAATGCTGAACGCGCGACTTGCTCGATCGACCCCATACATCGATAAGACGATCTACGTGAGCTGGAACGCCCTTTGCATCTCCGCATATCTTGAGGCAGCAAAGGTTCTTGAGTTGTCAGACGCAGAGCACTTTGCTTTGCGATCGCTCGATCGGCTGCTTTCTGAAGGGTGGTCCACGGAGAACGGACTCAGGCACGTAATCGCCTACTCCGATTCTGCCGCGCAGCATCGCGACGTCAATGGACTGCTGGACGACTATGCGTTCTCAGTAATCGCCTGCCTTGACGCGTACGAAATCACGACTGACCTCAGTTATTACCGCTTCGCAGAGAAGATCGCCGCAAAGATGATCGAGAACTTTCACGACGAAACGGGCGGCGGGTTCTTCGATACTTCAAGGCGTGCATTGCAGGGTAGCCTCGGCGCGCTCGCCGCCAGGCGCAAGCCGTTGCAGGATTCGCCGACTCCGGCGGGCAATCCGGCGGCTGCTATCACTCTGTTGCGGCTTCATGCATACTCCGGAGACAACAAGCACCGCGAGATCGCGGAGTCCACGTTAGGCGCATTCGCCGGTATCGCCGGTCATTTTGGAATTTTCGGCGCGACCTACGGGATCGCCGTTGCGGTGTGCTCGCGTCCTCATATCCAAGCGGTCATCATAGGCAAAGACGAAAAGGCGCATGAACTCTATCGCGCCGCGTTGTCGCCGTTCAGCATCTCGAACTCAGTGTTGCAGTTCAATCGCGATCACGTCGTCGAAAAGAATCTTCCTCCGACGCTGGCTCAGACCATCCCGAACCTTCCTGCGCTAAAACAGAACAAGAGTTTCGCGCTGTTGTGCTCTGGATTCAGCTGTCAGCCGCCGATTGAGTCGACGAGTGCGCTCAAGGAACATTTGCGCCAGCAGGAGCCGGTGTCTTCGGCTAGAAAGATTTCTTAGCTTTCAGGAGTAAGCATGCGAATTGCATTTCTCGGATTGGGAATCATGGGCAAACCCATGGCTCAAAACCTCGTCAAGGCCGGTCATGAATTGAAGGTTTGGAATCGCAGTCCCGGTAAAACTGTTGATGGAGCGCATTCGGCTTCCACGCCGAGAGAAGCTGCCAAAGATGCTGAGATTGTCTGGCTATGTGTCTCCGATACGAAAGCCGTGGAAGAAGTGCTATTAGGCGAAAACGGAGTGATCGAATCACTGAAACCGAACACAGTCGTCGTCGACTCCAGCACCATCTTGCCCGATGCGAGCCTTAAATTTGCCGAGAAAGTAAGAGCGAAGGGTGGCGACTTCGTCGATGCGCCGGTCACTGGCTCCAAAGTGGGAGCTGAGAGCGGCCAGCTTATCTTCATCGTCGGGGCGCGCGAAGAGACGTTCGAAAAACTGCAGCCGCTGTTCGCAGTGATGGGCAAGAGCGCAGTGCGTGTGGGCGCGAATGGCAAAGGCCTCGCCGCAAAATTATCGATGAACCTGATGATCGCTCTTACCTACGAGGGATTTGCCGAAGCGCTTGTCCTTGCGAAGAAGCAAGGCGTGGATCTGAAGCCTCTGATAAACCTGATCAATCAGTCGATGGTCCGATCCGGAGTTGTGGACTACAAAGCTCCATTTGTAATGGCGCGAGATTTTTCCGCCAATTTCCCCATGCGACTCATGCACAAAGACATACATCTGATGCTCGAAGCTGCCCGCCTAAATGGAGTGAAGCTCCCGGGGCTTGAAACTGTCGACAAGGTCTATGAGTCTTCGACACGCGAGGGCAACGCCAACCTGGACTACGCGGCCACTCTGATCACTTTAGAAAAAGCAGCTGGTGTGAGTTGAAGTAGAAAAAGCAGCTGGTGTGAGTTGAAGTCTTCCAGACCAGGTGGCGCTCAGAGCGTCTTATCCTCAGGCTCCGATGTTAATTACGGTTCCGGCCGCCCTCGGCCGGTACAGTGTTGCGGTTGCTTGGAAATGTGTCGTTCTCGGTTCTCTCAACCATTGATAATGCAAAATACTCAGAGCAAGGAAATCTGACGCCTTGTACCGGCACGGCGGCCGGCCGGAACCACGTAATCAAGATCGAGCTCAGCGGGCAGCTGCAACCTCGTGTTGTGAACCCAAACGCATGTGAAGAACCATCCACATATCCATAACGCGCTGTTTCAGCTCAGTGGTCAGTCTGTCGTAGCTCTTCTCCGAAGCGCCGGCAGTGGCCTCTGGCTCGATGGGAGAGCCGATGCGAATTTGCAGCGCCTGAAAAAGCCTGATTCCCTTGCCGCGTCCCCACGCTTTTTCGAAGCCGTCAACTGCTACGGGTACGATCGGAACCTGCAGGTGCGTGGCAAGAATGGCTGCGCCTTTTTTGAACATTCTGGGCTCGCCGCTTATGCTGCGCTCGCCTTCCGGATACAGCACGAGGGCCTCGCCGTGTCGAAGTCCGTAAGCGCCTGCGCGCATAGCCGGGACCAGGTTTGCATCGGGATCGATAGGCACCAGCTTCATCGAACGCGCGATGCGGCGGAGGATTCCCGTTCCAAAGATCTCGCTCGTGCCCACATAGAACATCTTCCGGAAAATCCGAAATGGGAGATAGCTCATGATCAGGGGAGCATCCATGAAGCTTTGATGATTAGGCGAGAGGATGAAAGGCCGGTCCTGCGGTATGTTTTCCAGGCCGCTGAGCTGAATCCTGTACAGCACCTGGCATAAGTAGCGGGCCAGTCGCGCAGCAACAAACCAGAACATAGTGAAGGATCGTGAGGGAGCAAGTGTCTCGATTACTTCCTGATCGGTTGTTTCTGAGGCGAAGACAAATTCCCAGCCAGTGCCCTTCGTTCCAGTCGCTGACGCATCACGATATTTGAGCAGCGTAGTAATAAGTTCGCGAACGGAATAAACATTCGCTAGCTCCGAGTCTTCAGGATGCGAGTTCAGGGCGCCTTCCAGCGCGACTAGCAGTTCGACGCGTTCCATCGAGTCGAGGCCGAGATCGAGTTCAAGATTATCTTCGGGATGAATCTCGCCTTCCTTCTTACTCGTAGAGCGAATCACAGTCATTGCCTGCTGCACATCCTGAGCGGAGAGCCACAAGCGATCTTCATCGCTGAATTTGCGTTCGGCAGAGAGCGGCTGTTCCGCTGTCCCCTTCTCATTCTTTGTCACACGCTGTCGAATCTGAAAGCGTTTCAGTTTCCGGGTGGTGGTGCGCGGCAGATCTTCCTGCCAGATGTCATAGCTAAGAATGCGTTTGGTGCTGGGGAGTTGCGCTGAAAGCCCTTCGACATCGAAGCGAATCACTTCGCGCGCATTCACGACTCTGCGCTCGCGCAGCACGTCGAAATTAGGGACGATCACCGCGTGCAAGCGCTCCGCCAGGGGCTCACCCGGACGGCTCTCGAGGCCTATGACGCAGATGTCCTTGATCAAGGGCGATTGCAGATAATGCGCTTCGATCTCTTCGGGATAAATGTTCTTGCCATTGCTCAGAACAATGACGTCCTTGCTGCGTCCGGTCACGAACAGATTGCCGTGAGGATCCAGATACCCGAGATCGCCAGTGTGTAGCCATCCTTCTTTCAGAATTTCGGCTGTTGCTTCGGGACGGTTGTAGTAGCCCTTCATGACAATCGGTCCGCGAATCAGGATTTCGCCGGCGGAGCCTTCTGCATGCTGCTCGCTGCGCTCAATGCGGACTTCATTCCCCGGAAGCGGCTTACCAACGGAGCCAAGGACGTTGTCACCCGGCGGAGTCACAAACGCGCCGCCGGTTGTCTCCGTAAGCCCGTAAGCTTGCAAGACGCTGAAGCCCATCTCTTCGAGATCACGGCCGATCTTGGGATCAAAACGGGAACCACCGGTAATGAAGTGACGCATCTTGATTCCAAGCTGCCGATGGACTTTGGCAAAGAATATCTTTCCCAAATTGAGGCGGAGCACATTCCCCACACGCGCTGTCGCCAGTAAGCTGCGGAATCCGATGCGTGCCATTCCACCGCGACTTTCAACTTCCTTCGTCACTCTTTCGTGGATCAGGTAGAAGAACTGTGGAACGCAGGCGAACAGAGTAATCCCGCGCTCCTGCAACGCGCGGAGCAGTTCTGTCGTGTTCAGGCTCTCCAGGTACACCACTCGTGCGCCAATCGAGAGTGGCAGTAGAAGATTTGCCATTTGAGCGAGCGCATGAAACAGCGGCAGAACGCCTAGCAGCGCATCATCTGGCGTGACTCGGATTGTCTTGAACACGGCGTCCGCTTCTGCGCTGAGGTTTGCATGCGTGAGCATCACGCCTTTGGGATCGCTGGTAGTACCCGAGGTGTAGAGGAGAACGGCAACTTCGTTGGCCGTCACCTGCAAGGCAGTGAGTGCGAGAACATTTTGGGAGAGGACCTGATCGAGGTCTGGGAGCGGTGAATTAACGTGGGAGTCGATGACAAACACCCGGCCCTTGGTAGCCGGATCCACGCTGATTGAATTCCAGGCATCTTGGGCGATTTCGACGTGCGCACCGTCGACGAACAGCATAGACGCGCCGCAGTCCTTCAGCAGCTTTGCTACCTGCTCTGATTTGAAGGCTGTATCGAGCGGTACTGCGACACACCCGGCCGCCATGGTTGCGAGATACGCTGCCACCCAGCGCGGGCTGTTGGCTGCCAGGATTGCGCATCGCGCGCCTGCGGAAACTCCCTCCTTCTGTAGCCAGGCGCCAAGATGTTCTGCGATGCGGCGCAGTTCGGCATACGTAAAGCTCACATTCTGGGCAGATGATGTATCTGCTGCAGAGCTGTCGGAGGCGGGCGCTGCGCGCTGCAGTTCCACCGCGACGTTATTTGGATATCGAGTCGCCGTGTCTACGAATCGTTGATAAAAGCTCTGCATGGAGTCTTAGAAACGGAAATTTGCGGCAATCACGAGACGCAAGGCAGCCAGAATTTCGGTGCGGCAATCTTATTAGCTCGGCCATAGGAGGACAACTGTGCAAACCGCCAAAGAACTCTTCGTCCACGAACTCACCGACATGCTCGATGCTGAGCAGAAGCTCGTCGAAGCATTGGGACAAATGGCAGAGGATCACTCTGAAGAACCACAATTACAAAAGGGATTTCAGCAGCACCAGGCGCAAACTGAGAAGCAGGTTGAGCGGCTCCAGCAGATTTTCGAGCAGCTTGGAGAGCAGCCGGAACCTAGCGAATGCAAAGGAATTAAAGGACTGATCGAAGAACGCGATGCCTTCAAGGAAGAAGATCCGGCAGAGGACATCCTTTCCATCTTCGACGTTGGCGCGGCGATCAAAGTCGAAAGTTATGAGATCAACGCTTATAACTCATTGATAAAGCTCGCAGACCAGCTCAACGTGAACAAAGCGGTGAAGCTGCTCAACCAAAATTTGAAAGAAGAAGAGCAGACCCGCACCAAGCTCGAAGCGATGTCGCGCAAATTGAAACCGGACAATCTGGGCATCGAGGAAGAGGAGGAGCAGGAAAAACGTCCGGCGCGCCGTAGTCCGGCATCGGTTAAGAAAGGCCGCTCACGCAGAGCCGCTTAGGAACCCGCTCAAACTCAGGACAACGTCCAATCACTTCGCTCGCGGATGCGTCGCATCGTATACCCGCGTGATGTGATTGGACGTTAATTGCGTATAGCGCTGCGTTGTGGATAGTCTTTCGTGGCCTAAGAGCTCCTGAATAGCGCGCAAATCGGCGCCTTCTTCCAGCATATGGGTGCCAAAAGCGTGCCGTAAAGTGTGCGGATGCACGTCTGACGACAATCCTCGCGCCACCGCAATCGCCTTTACGATGCGTCCTACGCTGCGCGTAGTGAGCGGTCCCGCGCGCAAATTGACCAGAAGCGCCGCGCAGGAGCGCCGTTTTACATCAATCAGGCGCTGTCTTTCCCGCAGATATTCGCGGATTGCCGCCGCTGCGGCGTCTCCCAAAGGCACCAAGCGCTCCTTTTTCCCCTTTCCGCGGACGCGAATCACTTCGTTGGACCACGCAATATCGTCCAACTGGATCCCTACCAGCTCGGAATTGCGCAATCCACAGCCGTACAGGAGCTCGAAAATGACGCGATCACGCGCTGGAAACGCGGCATTTTCCGGCAGATTTGCATCCAGTAAGCCGTTTACTTCCTCCATTGTGGGCACTCGCGGCAGCTTTTTAGGCAGCTTGGGCGTCGAAACCAGCGCCGCTGGATTCGTTTTAACGTGCCCTTCGCGCCCCATCCACTTATAAAAAGAGCGCAATGACGCCAATGCGCGCGCTGTAGAGGGCTTGCTAAGGCCGTTTCCGAGCAGCTCGGAGAGGTATCCGCGGATGGTTAAATGCTCTACGCGGCGCCAATCAAGGCCTTTACCAGCGTAGTTTATGAACTTCGCGAGGTCCTTTTGGTAGGCATGAACCGTATGTTCTGAGGCATTTCGCTGCGTCTTTAAGGCCGCTAAGAACTCGTCAACCCGCCTTTCTGCGGCACTTTTCGCGCTATCGTGCGGCACGTTTGCGCCCTTATCGGAGCTACTTTGCTCCTTTCGCGACCGCAATTGTGACATTCCGGAGCGCGTTTTTGCAGCTGAGAGCGCCGCCTTTTGTGACCTTGAGGACTTCAAGCGGGCTCCTTTTGCGTCGAGATTCGACGCTTTGCGCGCGGATGGTGGGCACGATAAACGCTCTTAAGATGGTCCATTGCGACGTGTGTGTATACGTGGGTAGTCGCGATATCGGCATGTCCCAAAATGGTCTGGACGGTCCGCAGGTCGGCTCCATTGCCCACCATGTGGGTGGCGCAGCTATGGCGGAGCATATGCGGACTCGCCTTGCCTTCGATCTTTGCCTCACGGACGATGCGCCAGACACGTTCACGGGTTAGGCCCGTTCCACTTCGGTCTACAAACACAAGCGGCGAGCGACGCACCCGGCAAAGTTGCGGACGCGAATCCCGCAAATATGCAAGGAGCGCATCGCGCGCCGCAACTCCGAAGGGAACGATGCGTTCTTTGTCTCCCTTGCCGTGTACGATCGCCGAGGAAGCCTGCAGGTTCAGATCCTCCAGCCGGAGATTCACGATCTCCGAGACACGCATTCCCGTGGCATAGAGCAATTCGAGCAGCGCAGCGTTGCGGATTGCGAGGGCGGGATCCTGTGGCTTCGATTTTTCCTGCGCCAGCATGGCATCGATCTCCTCGAGGGTCAGCGACTTCGGCAGAATCTTCCACTGCCGCGGACTCTCGATGTTCAAAGTGGGATCGTGTTTGATCTTCTTATCGAGCAAAAGAAATCTATAAAAATGCCGCAGCGCAGACAGCTTGCGCGCGCGACTGCGACCATCGACCATGTTCGCGGTGAGCTGTTCAAGAAACGCAAGCAGATTGGGACGCGCGGCATTCAGCAGCGTACGCTTTCGTTTTTCCAGGAACTCGGCGAGCTGCCTCAGATCGCCGCGATAGGCATCGACGGTGAGCGGAGAGAGCCCTTTCTCAACTTTCAAATACGCGAGAAACGCGAAAAGGATATCGGGAGTGGACATCAGGAATATTGTCGTTCGCAGATCAATGTTCCGGCTTAGGGGTGCCGGGAGAGTAACCAAAAAGCTTTGAACACGCTCTCGACTACGTGGTTCCGGCGGCCCTCGGCCGGTACAAGGCAATGCCCAAAAATCTTTGAACACGGAGGACACGAAGTACACGGAGGGATTCGGAACCCGTGGCACGGCACAGCAAATACTCGCGATTAAAACGCGTAAACCTTATGAACGCAAGAATCAATCCCTCAGTGCTCTCCGTGTCCTCCGTGTTCAATCTTTTCGCAGTCGCTGTAACAGCTTCCTGGCGTTGATTGCGCCTTCCGGGGTGTCTTCGTGCTTCAGGAAAGCATAGACTTCGCGTTCCTGGGCTGCTGCGCGCAGGCGCTTTTCTACTTCGTCGATCTCTGCATCGCTGTAGTCGGACTTGCGCAGGCGATAGTACGTGAAGTTTGCGGTGAAGACCTCCGGCACGGCTAGTTCATCGCTCTCGGCTATGCACAGCGCGACGTTGTGCTCGCGCATTAAGGAATAGATCGAATCGTTAAACCAGCTTATGTTGCGGTACTCGATTGCCGCGGGCGCATCTTTGGGAATGATCTTCAGGAACTTCGCGAGGCGATCCGTGTCGGCCTTGAGGTTCGGAGGCAACTGGAAAAGCACTGGGCCTAACTTACGTGCGTGCAACAGCGGCTGCAGCGCGGCAAAAAAGGAATCGACATCCTGATCAACGTCAGTCAATCTCTTGATGTGCGTGATCCTCTGGTGCGCCTTGGCAACAAACGTAAAATCCGCGGGCGTAACCGTCGCCCAATTCTGCAGTGTCGTCACCGCCGGCCGGGCACGGAAAGTGTAGTTAACTTCTACGCAGTTGAGCTGAGTTGAGTAATAGTCGAGCAGTTTGCTCGAAGGGGTTTTTGCCGGATAGAAGTCGGGCTTCCACGTAGGATATGCCCATCCTGAAGTTCCAATATGGACTTTCATAAAGCAGCGATAAGCAATAAGCGATAGGCAATAAGCTACAGCAAAGGCAAATGCAGGATCCTTCCCGTCAAGGATAGTGTGTAAGAACGTTTTCAGGAAACATTTCCCGGGCGATCAAAAGACTAATCCGCACCCAGTACTCAGCAGTTGTTACTCAGAGAGTGGGTCAATCAATTCCGCGCCTGCAACGACAACAAGAAGATTTGCACAGCTCACACCGCGAATTTTGCCTTGACAATGCTCCGGCAGGTAGTATCGTCAGCTTACTTTCCCCGCTTCTACCCCCACAAGCAGAGCAAGTCCCCAACTAGCGGCCCTGGTTTCGAACCCACGGAATTTACATAAGAGATCGAGTGAAAATCTCGCTCTTCGGCTAGAGATCGAGTTCTCACGGAACTTCATTCGGCTAAGAGACTGTTGGCCCAAATCGGCACTTTGGTGCGCGACCTCAACGCCACTTATCTGTGCCCTGAAAAAGGAGACACATATGTTACTGGCCCGGCTTGGAATTCGAACTCAAACCATGGGGACGCTCGCGACATTCATAATGGCGTTTGGAATGCTTTCCTATGGCCAGGATCTACTGCCCTCTCCCATTGATTCAACCCATAATCCACCGACCGAAGTGGCAACCACAGCCCAGGAAAATGCGGCGGCTAAGAACGTGATCATGGGATGGATGGTTAAGAATCTCGGCAGCAAGATGGCGATGAAGGATCCTATGCAAGAATTCGCCATGACCAGCTTGTTCAAAGACAACACAAATCAGTGGAACAGCCAGTTGACGCAGATGTTCAATGGCATTCCAGTTCGGCGCGGCCATCTGCAAATTAACGTTGTGGAAGGCGCTGCGGACGCCTCGCATTGGTCCGGACAGTATCTGAACGATCCAGAGGTGGATACAACTCCGGCTCTAAGTCAACAGAAGGCAATCGAGATCGCCAAGAAAAAGCTCAAGCAGATGCTGAAGCAAAAAGGCGGCGAGATCGAAGACAGCGCCGACGTCGACAATGGCGCAGCAACTGCCGGGAATTCGAATCGTCCCGACAGCTCGTTGCTCGTCGACAGCGGCAAGTTACCGGTTGCGACTGCAGCCCTGGAGATCCATCCTGGTGATGGTCCGGGAAAACGCAAATTGACGTATCACGTAGTAGTAAGAGGACACTCTGCGCAAGGCGAGGTTCAGCTGCATGCCTGGGTGGACCAAAATGGGAACATTGTCGAGGCTTACGACAACGATCAGGCTGTTTGTGTCGACGGCTTGGGCGCCACCCTTTACCAGGGTTATCAGGGGCTGTTCTCTGGCTTCTTCTATGGCTTTGGCTCGTACTTCAAGATGTTTCCGGCCTTCGGCGGATATGTATTAAACGACACCTGCACCCGGTGGGGGACGTTTGACAACTACAACACTGTATCAAGCACCTACCAGGCCTTCAGCCCGAGTGTGATCTTTGGGAACCTCGCCACCTCCGATCGCGAGTCTACCAACGCCGATGTTGCACTCGCGAGTCGCCAGACTTACACGTTTGAGTTTTATGTGCTGGGCAGGAATGGTCCCGATAGTTTTGGCGGACCGGGCTACTACGGTTCCGTTGATGGCTTGGGACCACTGGTGAGCGCTCGGAACCACGTAATGACGAATTGGGTAAATGCGCGGTGGGATGGTAGTGCGACGAACTTTGGCGATGGCGACAACGTGACTTCAGGTCCCCTCACAAGCCTCGACATCGTCGCGCACGAGTGGCAGCATGCGGTTACGCAGTACACCGCCAACCTGGTGTATGCAGATGAATCCGGCGCGGTAAACGAGTCGTTTTCAGACATCATGGGTGCCATGACGGAAAGGTATTGGTACGGGGAAACTCCTTACTATGTTTGCGGCCTGAACACGTGGAAGATGGGGGAACTGGCGTGGACGCCGGGCAATGGTAATTGTGACGCGCTGCGTTACTTCTACAGTCCCGAATCGGGCAACCAGCCACGCTTCTATCAGAACCGTCAGATCGGAGGCCTCGACAACGGTGGGGTTCACACCAATTCGGGGATTTCCAATTACGCGTTCTACATCATCTCCAAAGGAGGATGTGGTTACTTCTGCATGACTGCATATCCCAGTGGAATCGGCGCCTCTGCAGCGACCAACATCTTCTGGCGGGCGGAGCGCGTATATATGGGTCCATTTGATGGTTTTGCGGAACTGCGGCAAAAAACCATTTGGGCTGCTGGTGACAACTACGGACGTGGCAGCCTGGTTTGGGCGCAGGTTCGCGATGCGTGGGACGCTGTCGGTGTCCCCAAAATGTGCACTTTCAACTTCTTCGGTCTTTGCCTGTCTTACGGCGACTAGTTCGCGGGCTGGAGATAACTGCAAACGCGTGGCGCGCGCTCGCCAGCGCCACGCCTTTAACTTCGACGCTCCACAGGTTTTCCCATCTGCTTGTGAAGCGGGATGACAATGCCTGGAGACCGGTGACGGTAAACCAGTATGTTCAACAAGAGAACACTGCTTTTCGCCAACTTTCTTATCTGGTTCCAACTTCCTTTGTTGGCGCAGGTCCCAATTACTAACCCTGCACTGCTACCAGAACCGAACCCAAGAACTTCGACCGTGGCTCTGCCATCAGTTCCGGCGGATGAGGTGGTGCTCACGGTGGGAAGCATCAAACTGACAGCCGCGCAATTCGATGCCATTGTCGAAGGCATTCCTGAGCAGTATCGCGCCGGCGCGCGAAGTACGGGACGCAAGGCGTTTGCCGAGAACGTGGCTAAGGTGCTCGTACTCGCGCAGGAGGGTAAACACCTCAAGGTAGATGAATCCAGCGTTTTCAAATCGCAGGAAGAGTTTCAAACGATGGGTCACCTGGCTGCCGCCGCGGTCACTGAAATTACCAATCACGCGAGCGTGGACGAAGCTCCCTTGCGGGCCTATTACGAACAGCACAAGGCGCAGTTCGAACAAATTCACGCGCGTCATATCCTTGTGCGGGTGAAGGGTTCAGTAGCGCCCGTCAAAGCAGGCGAAAAAGACCTTACTGAAGATGAGGCGCTAGCCAGGGTTGAGCAATTGCGGAAACAGCTCCTCAGCGGCGCTGATTTCGCCGCATTAGCAGCCAAAGAATCCGATGATGCGGCCTCGGCAGCACGAGGAGGAGAGTTGGATGTCTTCGGCCACGGACAAATGGTGCCGGAGTTTGATAGAGCTGTCTTCGCACTCAAGGTAGGCGAGATCAGCGAGCCGGTGAGGACCCCGTTTGGCTATCACCTGATCAGAGTGGACACCAAGGAGGCACGGCCATTGGAAGAGCTGCGCCCGGAGCTGGAGCGTCGACTCCGTCCAGAAGTCGCCCAGCAGATAGTCGAGGACTTGCGCAGGAAAGCGACCGTAACCTTTGACCCAAACTTCTTCGGTGCCCCTGTCAAGGAAACAACAGCAGCAAGCAAGCGATAGGCAATACGCTACCGCCTGAATTGGAATCGTTGCTCACCGCTTGCGCAGGCACTGGGAAACTAAGATAACGCCGATTTTTGCCGTCCAGTACCCGTCTCCAGCAGATCCAAGACATCCTTACGCTTCGACTAACCCTCTTTTCCTACAGCAATCGTCATCATCGCGATTGAAAGGCTTTGGCTTCATGGAATGCTGGTAGGGAGAGAGAGCCGTTTTGACAGCGCCTAAGAATTCGCATTTATTCCTGGTTAAAGGTACCGGCTTTCGCTGGGCGACGGTTCCGATCATTATCTGCCTGGCTGTAACCAGCTTGCTCCTCTGGATATTTTTCCGTGTCGTCGATTTGAAACCCAAGGTTAGCGAAAACTTTTTCTTTTCAGAACAGGATCCGCAACTGCGGGCGGACAATCAGATCCTCAAGTTGTTTCCCGAACCGCCGCAGCTCATCGTTGCCGTGGCTGGGGACATCCGGTCTCTGCCTTACTTACAGCGTGTGACAGCGCTTTCAGACGAGTTGGCGAATGTGGCCGGGGTCAGCAGCATTGAGTCGCTCAGTCGCGGGCCGAAGGATATTGACGATGCGCTGAAGAGTCGTTTGTGGAGACGGCTCCTGATCGCCGAGAACCAGAAGGCGAGTTACATCTTCGTGATCCTGAAGAGGAATGTGAGTGAGGCGACTGTTCACAGAATTGAGGCTGTGCAGCAACGGTTCGAGCGGCCGGGATTCAAGGTCGTGATCTCGGGCGTGCCATATGTAAGCGAATTGATTGCACGAAACCTGGCTCGCGACCTGCGCGTCTTCAGTCTGGCGGCGGTGTGTATCTTCGGCGTGGTGCTGCTCCTGATCTTCCGCTCGCTTTGGATTCTGCTTGGGACCTTCATCGCCTGTGCCGATTCGAGTGCCTGCACATTGCTTGCGAACCAGATGCTGCATATTCCCATTGGACCGCTTACCGCCAATCTCTCGACCATGGTGTTCGTGATGACGCTCTCCCCAATGGTTTTCCTTACCTTCAACTGGAAGCGGATTCGCGGCGAGCGGCAGGCTGAAGGAAGAGGACCAGTATGGGAAGCGGTGAAGCAGACAGTCACACCCTCGTTCTGGAGCAGCACCTGCATGTTTCTCGGATTCATCAGCCTGCTGCTGGTTCCGTCAACTCCGATGCGCCATCTGGGAATTGCAGGCGCGATTGGAGCCACGATGGCATTCCTCGCAGCGTACGCCATCTATCCGTGGTTCCTGCAGCTAGCCACGCCGCCGAGCGAACTGCGGTGGACCAAGGCATTCGAATCGCGCATGCGATCTTTCTTTTCCGAGCGGCACGGGCTGATCGTTGCGGCCATGGCTGTGTTCACTGTGATCGGGGCATTGGGTCTGATGCGACTGAATACCGATCCGGACCTGCCTTCGTATTTCAAAAAAGGAAGCGATATTCGAACTGGACTCGATTTCGTCGACCGGACCGGCGGCAGCAGTCCACTGAAAATCATGATTGAAGACCGTCAGCGCGTGCCTCTGAACACCAAGGAGGCTTACAAGCGCCTCTGGGGTCTGCAGGAAGCGCTCGAGAAGGACCCAGCCGTCGGGCAGGTGTCGTCGCTTCCTGTTGTGCTGAGCGAGGCCAAGCGTCCCTGGTTCTCGATCTTTCTTTCGACCGAGAAGGAGATCAAGATCCTCGACCAGCCGAAGTACGGCGAAATCTCCAGCCAGCTGGTCACCGCCGATCGGGAGAGAACTCTATACCTGCTGCGCATGCACGAGACGCAGCGAAGGGGTACGCGGGGCGAGGTCATCGAGCGGCTGAAGGGAATCGTGCAGCGCAACGGGTTCCGCGTGGTGCTGGTCGGAGGCACCTACAGTCTGCTCGATCAAATGGCACGGCTGGTGACCTCCAGCATCATCTCCGGGGTGCTGATTCTGATCGGCATCTTCGTCGTGATGGGATTTGCCTTTTCGCGATCGTTGCGAGTGGCAGGAGCGATGCTGGTGAGCCTATTCATCATTCCCGTAGTGGTCCGAGGATACATCGCTTACATGGGCATGCCGCTGGACTTCATCACTGCTTCCGCCGCCAATCTCGACCTGGGCATGGGTGTGGACGCGATGATCTATCTCACCATGTTTGCCCGACGCGAAAACCGTACCCTCGACTGGAGCGCATGGTCGAAGGCGTGCTCCCACCTCTGGCAGCCGATTGGAACTTCATTGCTGGTGATTTGTTGCGGCTTCGGCATCTTTCTTCTATCGAATTTTCCGCCTACGCAGCGCTTCGGAATATTTGTGATCTTCGGCTCCGCGACCGCGGCGGCCGCCGCCCTGTTCACGTTTCCCTGGCTGGCAAGCAGTGGGCGCCGCATGGAAAAAGTCGATCAGGCGCGAGCTGCATAAACCGGAGCTCCCGGCATCAGCGAAGTCACTTCCCGCAGAGCTGCGATCGATACGGCGGCCGGCGGCAATTCGCTAAACTTACCAAGACAACAGCAACACCAGAATCCAACATGGATCTTCGCGGAAAATGCATGGGTTCAAACCGATGCTCTGGAGTGCTCAACTGACACAATGGAATTTGATCTTCAACCAACTTTAATCGGCCACCTGGTTGAGGTACGCCCGCTCGCCCTTGGCGACTTTGACGCTCTTTTTGCCGCAGCCAGTGATCCGCTCATCTGGGAACAGCATCCAGAAAATGATCGCTACAAACCCGAAGTCTTTCAACGGTTCTTCACTGGAGCGATTGAGTCCAAGGGCGCCTTTGCGGTAATTGATCGCCGATCGGGTCGAATCATTGGAAGTTCTCGCTATTGGAACCTGAATCGCGACGAGGGTGAAGTAGAGATTGGCTGGACTTTCCTGGAAAGGGCGTTCTGGGGTGGAGCGTACAACCGTGAACTGAAATCGCTGATGATCCAGCACGCGCTGCGATTTGTGCATCGCGTGGTGTTCATTGTGGGAGAGAAGAACCTGCGCTCGCAAAGAGCATTGGAAAAGATTGGGGCGAAATTTCTGAGGGAGATGGATCGTCCGGGGCCGGATGGCAACATGCGGCGCAACGTTGTGTTTGCCATCACGCGATAAGAATCGAGCGGCGAACTCGAGCATTGCGCGAGAGCCACTTAGAGATTCCCGAATTGTTTAGCGCTGGTGGCAATGCAATCCTGGAATCCGTGTTGGTCGGTGAAGTCTTCGCGTGATCCGCGGCTGCGTGAATTCCTCTAGGCCCGCGCTCCGGCAATAGCGCTCTTCTCCGCGACTTCTACAGGGGAAGGCAGCACTTTGGGTACGATCGACGGAGGCTTCGCCTCCGATGCTTTCAGAGCTTTTCTCCACTGGCGATGCAGCAGGGCCGGCACAAAGAGGCTTAACGCGAACACAGCGGCCAACATGAGTTGTTCGGCGTTGGTCAGTGCTGCCCAGCCGATCAGCCTGGTTCGCGCGAAATAGCCGATCAACACCGTCCATGCGTACACCTGCAGCGAGGACTGCCCCAGCAGCGCCAAGCCACGGTAAAGCAGCCGGGGAATCAGCCGGTCGACGGTACGTGGAATGGAGGCAATGACTGCGACTGTTGCAGCGAAGTCCAGCAAGCGAAGCGGCAGCAGCAAATGGCGCTGGTCAATGTGATACACGATCACCTGGCCGATAGCGCCGGGGAAGTGAAGGTGGAAGAAAGACCAGTGCCGCAGGACAAAGAAGACGGCTACCAGGGCCCACGAAGCTGCTACCACAGCCCGGGGAAGGGAAACCGAGCGTCCGTGTTGCAGCCGCCAATACCCCACAATCATTCCCGAAACGAACATCAGTTGCCAGGCAAGGATATTGAAGGTGTAATGAGCTAACTGAGGTACGTACCACGAGACCGCCCACAACGCAACGCTGAGCGAGCCCACCAGGACCGCTCTTCGTCGCGCCAGCAAAGCCAGCACAATGGGAGCGCCCAGCAGGAACAACACATACATCGGCAGGATATCGAGGAACGTCGGCTGCAGCTTGAATATCGCCGCGTTGAACAGAAGAACGACCGGATTCGAGTGGATCGGTAGATATGCCGGAACAACGCCTTCGCGCGCGGCCCAAAACAGCAGAAGCACCATCAACAAGTGAGTAAGATACAACTGGCCGGCACGCCTGAACGCCCTGCGGATGACTGCCCGAACTCCGCTAGTCCAAAGCAGCTTACCAAGCAGCCATGCGGTTACCAGTCCCGAGGCAAAGACGAATACCTCTGCCGCATTGACGATTCCGAAGGGCTGGACGACAAAGCGCCACAATACCGTTGGCGGCAAGTGGCTCCATGTCATGACAACGAGGACGAGACCCCGAATTGCGTCCACGCGGTAATCGCGCGGTACTCCTAGTGCGCGTACGGTACTTCCACTACGCATACCTGAGCCCAACCGCTCCCACTGTTGATTTGCTTCCGAGATCTTCTCCCACTTTGGTGCAATCGGCCTGCCATCGAAGGCGGCACGTGAGAGCACGTTAGGGAGTATTAAAGTCTTTGATTTCAACAAATCCCCGGAGGTGCGGGCGCCCTGCCAGGCAAACCTCTCAGATGGCTGGTTCACAGGTGATTGGTCAATATGTGCAAACTATTGCAGTCAGCGAGTAAGGGATTGCCTAGCGAATTGCAAGTAGACGAAGTCAAAAGCATTGAACACGGAGGACGCTGAAGAAAAGTCAAAGGCATTGAACACGGAGGACACGGAGGGCACTGAGGAAAAGTCAAAAGCGAAGACTTAGCAACTAATATTTTTGCCTTTCGACCTTCCTCAGTTTCCTCAGTTTCCTCCGTGTTCAATTGCCTTCGAGACTGCGCATTTTCCGGATGACTATCGGCGCTCTTCCGCACACCCTCGTTAATCGGCCAAACCGTTGGCCGTCCCTTCCATTGATGTGGTTATCCCTACATGCTGGTGTTGACGTCCGAAATCGGGTAACAAACTAGCGCCTGAGCACGTCTGGTTGACCTGAAAGCGAACTACTGCTCGAAAACTTAATTGATGGAGGTGTGTCTCTATGCGTTCGAAGCGATTCTCGTCCCCGGTCATGGGTGCGATTCTACTGTTCAGCGCGGTTACTGGTTTCTGCGCTGCCTCTCCTGATTCCCAGAATGGAAAGATTCCGATTACGACCAGCTCCGAAGAGGCCAGGAAGGAGTTCCTGGCGGGGCGCGATGTTTTCGAGAAGCTGCTGGCTCAGGAATCTCTCAAGCACTTCGATAAAGCCATCGCGCTGGATCCAAACTTTGCCTCGGCGGAGCTAGCGCGGGCGAACAGCGCTCCCACAGCGAAAGACTTCTTCGCGCATTTGAATAAGGCGGTGAGCCTGGCCGACAAGGTGTCGGAAGGCGAGAAACTGCTGATTCTCGCGAATCAGGCGGGAGCGAATGGCCGGCCGGCGGAGCAGAAGCAATTGCTCGACAAGCTGGCGGCGGCATACCCGGAAGATGAGCGCGCGCAGTTCAACCTTGGCGGATACTATTTTGGGCTTCAGGATTACGAAAATGCGCTCGCGCATTACAAGAAGGCAACCGAGATAGCTCCGAATTACTCGCCGGCTTACAACTTGCTTGGCTATGCCTACCGTCAGCAGGGAGATTATGCGAAGGCTGAAGATGCCTTCAAGAAATACGTTGAGCTGATTCCCGACGATCCGAATCCCTATGACTCTTATGCTGAACTTCTGTTAAAGATGGGCAAGTTCGAGGAGTCGATTGCGCAATATCGCAAGGCTCTGTCGATCGATCCTCACTTCAATGCTTCCCATTTTGGGATCAGCGCAGACTTGATGTACCAGGGCAAAGCTGACGCCGCATCCAGCGAGCTGCAGAAGATGGCCGAACAGGCGCGCAATGACGGCGAACGCCGCACGGCGTATTTCGGGATGGCGGTGCTGGCGGCCGACAGCGGCAATCCGGAGAAAGCCCTGCAAGCCATCGAAAAACAGTACGTAATCGCCGAGAAAAAGAACGATGCTGCAGCGATGGCGGGAGATCTGCAGGCCAAGGGAAACATCCTCTCGGAGATGCAGCGTTACGACGCGGCCGCTCAGCAGTACGACCGCTCTCTGCAGGTCGTCCAGGCATCCGGACTCTCGCAGCAGATCAAGGAGAATGCGAAGCTCCAGCGTCAATTCAGTGCGACCACGCTCGCGCTTGCCCGAAAAGACATCGCGGCGGCAAAAAAGAATGCAGAGGAATTTCGCCAGGGTGGTGAGGCGCAGCAGAATCCGGGGCAGCTGAGGCAGGCCCACGAGCTGGCGGGAAGAATCGCATTCGCGGAAAAAGACTACGACAAAGCAATTGCAGAGCTCGAACAGGCGAACCTGCAGGATCCTCGGAATCTGTACCGCTTGAGTCAGGCCTATCAGGTGAAGGGCGACTCAGCCAAGGCGCAGGAGTACGCGAAGAAAGTGGCGGATTTCAATTCGCTTCCCGCACTGAACTATGCCTTTGTTCGGGGCAAGGTGCAGAAAGAGCTGGCGGCGAAGAAGATGTGACGCTTTGGTCGTGAATCGGTACTCCCTCGGAGGGTTCATCATGAGGGATAGCGAAGTGCGCTGAATTCCCAACGGTTTTCATCCTGAGCCCCTCTTTTGGGCGAAGGACCTCCCGAGATGATTGGGAGATAAATGCGGTGTCGCGGCTTTTCGGCAAGAGATCCTGCCAAAGAGCCATGACGCCGCATTTAATTCCGGCACATCGCGGGAAATCCTTCGCTCAAAAGAGGGCCCAGCACTACAGGCTTTCGATTCTCACAAACTCTATGAATCGATCCCCTGAAACAAACCAAGCCCGTAAGCGTTTTCGAAGGATGTTAATCCCTTATTGGGAAGCGGCCGGATTTGTCTTTGTCTCCAGCCGGGTTAGCGCTTTCTTCGCGTCCGGGGCGAACTTGTCGTTGGAGGGAATCTTCAGATAGGTCTCGTAGTTCTTTATCGCTTCTCCAGACTGGCCCTGCAGATCGAGCACTTCAGCCAGGCGATAGGTGGCGATGGCGTCGCCGGGTTTGTAGAGGAGTGCTTCCCGGAAGCGGTCTTCGGCGGCACGATAGTTCTTGCGTTTTAGATAGAACTCGCCTACTTCGATGTCCTTTTGCGCCTTGTGCGGATTCCATTGGTGCATCTCGCTGACTTCGTTCACCTCGCTATCAGGATGCTTGGCGGCGTCGTCTCCCGGCGGCGAGATATCGATCTGGGTTTGCTTGCTCGAGCTTTCGTGGTCGCCGAGCGGCGGAGCGGGTTGCTGATCGTCGGAATGCGGAAGCGGGTCGGAGGCTTGGGGGGCTGGTTTCTTGTGTTCGGCCGAGTTCTGGGCTATGCCACTGCAGCACAATGCTGTGGATAGGACACCGAGTAGTAAGACATTCGTACGGAACTGCATAGGGAAATTGTAGTCCAAGGCGTGGCAGTGCAGTCTAGATGGCTGATCGTAGTCTGCAGAAATTCTGACATCCTGAGCCCGTGTGTTGGGCTGAGGATGGCGGGCAGTTCAATGGCCATTCCCATAATGGAATGAAGTAATGAAGGCGGTACGGCTACAAGTGTCACTAACAGCCCGTGAATCCTGATTTGGAACGTCGAAGGACTTGCTGCAAGATGCAGCCGCCGTCGGCGTCAGGGCAGCAATCCAAACGCGGCGAGCTGTCCGTTAGTCGCAACAAAGACCTTACCATTGGCTACGAGGGGAGCTGACCACTTGGCTGTGAAATCCAGCGCGTCGCGTGCGCCGCTGGCCTGATTGCTGTTGTAAAGCTCTTTTGTGAGATCAGTCGCATCGAATGCATGCAACGATCCGGGACCTTGGACTCCGCCTCCTTCTGGATCGTAGTCAACCCGTTGGACAGCCCACAGGATCGCATTAGCGTTTCCGTTGGAAGAGACTCCCAAAGTGGCGCCCGGATAGTTGAGGAAGAGCGACGACACGGAAGTAGGCGAGATTGACATCAGTCCATTGTTTAAGGTGAAACTCTTCAAATTATCTGCGTCAGCGCTGAAGAAGAGACGCCCATTCCAATAAACCGGAGCCTTGAAATTTCCGGTCGAGAGGTTGTGATGAGGAAAGATGTTAACAATGCTCTGCACAATCTGATTGTCGTTGAGCGGGTTGTAGTGACCCAAATTGTCCCTGTCTACCAGATAAATCGTTCCGTTCTTGCCGGCTGTGATGGCCAGGTGCGGATGCGGGCCGGGCTGATCTGGCAGCAGCAGAACTCCTCCTGAACCAAGATCAATATCGTCATCATTCATTAATTGCTGATCGTGCGGCGTGAAGTAATCAAGAAGCAAGCCGCTGGGGCTGATCTTCAGAAAGCTGTCGCCGAAGTCCCACCCTCCCTGGTCTGCGTCGAAGAGGCCGTTTCCGGTAACGAAATAGATGTCGTGAGTTGAATCGGTTGCCAGACCGTCTCCGCTTTGCCACACGCCTGAACCTTCACCGCCGCCTGTACTGCCTCGGTTCCCCGGGTCATTGGGACTCGTATTAAAGACCATGACCTGTTCCAGGGTGGAAGCGTCGTACCCCAGAATCCAGCCATGATACGGTCTATTGTCTCCGTGAGCGCCGAAAGCTATGTACACGATACCGTTGTCCAGCAGCAGCGCCGCGCGCTGATTCTGATGCAAGGGCTGGAATCTAATTACACCATTGAACGCTCCATCCCCGTCTCCTGGCACGCTAGCCTCAATCTCTTTGGGACCGCCGAACTTTTCCGTTCCCGTCGCGAGATCGAGGGCGTGGAGGTGATGGAACCAGTAAATGCCGGTATCCTGGAACTCCTTTCTCTTGGACACGACATACAGCGTGTTAGTCGTGGGATCGATTACGGGACTGCCAGTAATTCCGATTTCGGGAGAAATATCGCAGCATTCGTTTGTGTCGTTCGGGGGCACAGTGGTAACGGTCGTCCCATTTATGAAGGTGACATGCCACAGCGGATCAGGTTGACGTCCGTCGGCATCGAATGCATACACGCTGTCGTGCTCTGTCGCGACATAGACCACATTGTGCGGACCCTTTCCGGGAATGTTCACATTCGGGACATATAGAGACGAAGCGTCGGCGGTTCCGTCGATCGCATAGCTGAACAGTTTTCCGAACTGCGCCACTCTCACGTTGTTCGGAGTAAGTACAGTCTCGCTTGGATTGAGACCCGTCCTGAGTTTGTCAATGTCTCTGGTGTAGGTTCCCGGATAATTCGTCACGTACACAGTCGCATTTCCAATTTGCGGCGGCGTGGCGGAGCTCGCAGTTACGGTATGAGCGCCTACGGACCCTAGCGTTGGAGTGTACAGACCAGTGGTAGTAATCGTCCCAGTCGCAGCCGAACCACCAGCCACGCCATCCACTGACCAAGTGAGGCCGCTGCCACTCACGGAAAATTGTTGAGTGAGAATAAGTGTCAAAGTAGCCGTGCCCGGAGCAATTGCTACAACCGCCAGCGTGCTTGCGCTAGCCACATTCGAATATGCGCTGAAGTTCGCCGCAGCGTCGGTTGCGCGAATTCGATAGGCATAGGTGGTGTTCGAAAGAATTCCCGTGTCGCTGTAGGCAGTCACTGAAGCCGAGGGTGTAGCGACCTGCGCGAAGTTCGTGCAACCCGCGTCTTGACAACGCTCAACCAAATAGCCCGTAACCCCCACATTATCGGTAGACGCTGTCCAGCTCAAATTGAGTTGGGTTGCGCTCACCGCGTTGAGCGTCAAACTGCCAGGCGCGGAAGGAGGTTGAGTATCGGCAGCGGCGATAGCAACCAGATAAAGGACTGCATCTCCGCTGAAGGGCTGCGTAAATGGTTGGTTGCCGGGCGCGCTGACCGTGATGGTTCCTGTCGAAGCTACTGTTAACGAACTTGGATTGAACCATTCATAGATGTAAGTCGCAGGCACGAGACTTACCGTAAACGTGCTCGGAGAACCGGGCTCGTAGACGAGGTATTCCACTCCAGGATTCGCCAACGCGAAGCCGGTTGATGACAGCTCGGGGTGCGGGCTCATCGCCGCCAGATTCATCCGGTTCGCATAGCTCACGATACCCTTCCCCATGTTGTCGCGGAGATTATCCCAGCGCGTATCCGGGGCATCGCACACTCCGTTCACAGGGTTACGGCATAGATTCCGGTTATCGGTACTCCAAAAGACGGAGTAGGGATCCATGAAAATCACACCATTTCCATTAACAAAATTCTCCCAAAGGTAGTTGCGGTTGGCTTGAACGTTGTCTTTCCACATCCCGAAATAGGAATGATCACTGTCGTTGATGTCCACCTTACATAGCGGCGTGCCTAAAGTGCCGCAACTGCTCGTGGGAGAAATCCTGGCTTTCGGTGCCACCCAGTCAGCCTTACTGTTGTAGAGCGTGGAATCCTGCGATCCATTGTTGATGTCGAGGGTGGGGAACCCGACTGGATGCTGCATAGACTGGGTCGACTCATAGCTATGGATCAAGTCGATCATGTGTCCTTGCCACCAGCTTCCAGAATTGATCGGTGCTTCTTCCGAAACCTCCCAGAGCACGTTCGGTAAGTCGTTCAGTGTGTCGATAACCCTCTTTACATATGTATCCTGGAAGTCGGTGATCGCATTCGGCGCGGTCATCGTCATCGAGCCGGTGCCGCCGCCATCGTCTACGTTGTTGACGTTATTGCCTGCGCTGAACGGATACCCATCACCAGCGCAACGGTTATCGGTCAGCTGTAGGCCGTCAAACAGCTGAACAATCGCATAGATACCGTTCTGCTGCAGTTGCAGCACTCGAGCACGGAGGCGATCGAAGTAGGACTGATCAAAATTCGCGAGATCGAAAGCAGGAAGGCCGTCAGACGCGTTCGTACTTCCCGTGCGCTGCCACGGGAATTGCACAACATGCCAAGTTCCTCCTGCGCCCCAGTTACAGAACGTGGGCAAGTCCTTCTTCCAAAGGATGGTCACGTTGTTACCGTGTACCTTCAGGAAGTTTACGTAACCATTGAAATCGAAGGCCGCCGGCGAAGAACTCTGATCCATATCCTGGAAATCATTCCAAGTATGGGAACCAGAGAGGAGAATCGCCTTCCCGCTACCATCTGTGAAATAGCGCGGGTTGCTGGCGAGAGCCCGCAGCGGCCCAGTCGCGCCGGTTAGCGGCGTTACCATCTGGCTCAGCGCGGAAGATGTGCTCGACAGGAAGTTCGTATCTCCGCTATAGACAGCCGTGATCGAATGCGTTCCCAAGGCAAGCATGGAAGCGCTGAAAGCAGTTTGGCCGGAAGCCAGCGGCGCCGTGCCCAGGCTGGAGTTGCCATTGTTGAAGGTCACTGTCCCTGTGGGCGTGCCACGAGGACTGGAAACGGTCGCCGTGAACGTGACGGAGATGCCGACCATCGACGGATTCTGCGAGCTGGTGAACGCGATCGATGAAGAAGCCTGATTCACCGTGATGGTCACACTCGCAGTTTGCGTGGTGTAATCGGTCGTGTCAGTCGGAGTAAATGTCGTCGAGAGCGTCTGGTTCGCTCCCGCATTCAGCGCCGTGCCCGCTGCTGGCATGAAGGTGAAGGTACCGGGAACGTCGGAGTTGGCGTTCAACTGCGTCTCACTGAGTGCTATGCCATAGGTGATCGCCGCCGGAGTCGTCCACGTGATCATCGGAGTCGCCTTGCCGATGGTGAACAGAGCCGTGTTCGAGGTGATGTTGTAGTTGCCCAG
>QIBA01000059.1 GCA_003225175.1 Acidobacteriota bacterium | reverse complement strand
AGCCTTTCCGATCACGAAGCTGCTGCTGGCTGTGCTGCCGTTGTGATTGGCATCGCCGCCGAAGTTCGCCGTCGCTGTTGCCGTGCCCGCGTTGACGTTGTTCGTGTAGTTCACCGTCAGCGACTGGTTCAGGTTTCCAGCTCCGGTTGCATTCGCGGTGCAGGCTGTGACTGGCGAACCCGTGTAGGTGAAGGGCGCACTGGCAGTGCAGTCCACAGTTACCGTGGAATCTGCTTTGCCGATGCTGAGGGTCACGGGTACATTTTGCGTTGTGTAGTTGGTCGTGTCGCTTGGAGTAAATGTGACTGAGAGCGTCTGATTACCCGCGTTCAGCACTGTTCCAGCAGCGGGTATGTAGGCGAAGTTGCCTGGCACACTGGCGGTGGCGTTCAGCTGCGTTCCGCTCAGCGCCGTGCCATATGTAATGGCTGCGGGGCTCGTCCAGGTGATCGTGGCCGTCGCCTTTCCGATTACGAAGCTGCCAGCCCCGGTACTGCTGTTGTGATTGGAATCCCCAGCGTAATTCGCCGTCGCAGATGCCGTGCCCGCGTTGAGGTTGCCGGTGTAGTTGACGGTGAGCGATTGGTTCAGATTCCCGACTCCGATTGCAGTCGCGGTACAGGGCGTCAGTGCCGAACCTGCATAGGTGAACGGAGCACCGGAAGTGCAGTCGACGGTCACAGTGGAATCGGCTTTGTTGACAGTGATCGTGACACTCGCGGTTTGCGTCGCATAGTTGCTTGTGTCGGTGGGTGTGAACGTAACCGAGAGCGTCTGGTTGGCACTGGCGGTCAGCAGCGTGCCTGGGGCGGGCGAGTAGACGAAGGTGCCGGACACGCTGGCGGTGGCATTCAACTGCGTCGCACTCAGCGCTGTCCCGTAGGTGCTGGCTGCCGGATTGGTCCAGGTGATCGTGGGCGTAGCCTTTCCGATCACGAAGCTGCTGCTGGCTGTCCTGCCGTTGTGATTGGCATCGCCGCCGAAGTTCGCCGTCGCTGTTGCCGTGCCTGCGTTGACGTTGCCGGTGTAGTTGACCGTGAGCGATTGGTTCAGGTTCCCGACCCCGGTCGCAGTCGCGGTACAGGGCGTCAGTGCCGAGCCCGTGTACGTGAACGGGGCACCGGCCGTGCAGTCGACGATCACAATGGAATCGGCTTTGTTGACAGTAATCGGGATACTCGCGGTTTGTGTCGCGTAGTTGCTTGTGTCCGTCGGAGTGAACGTAACCGAGAGCGTCTGGTTGGCACTGGCGGTCAGCAGCGTGCCTGGGGCGGGCGAGTAGACGAACGTGCCGGAGACGCTGGCGGTGGCATTCAACTGCGTCGCACTCAGCGCTGTCCCGTAGGTGATGGCTGCCGGATTGGTCCAGGTGATCGTGGGCGTAGTCTTTCCGATCACGAAGCTGCTGCTGGCTGTCCTGCCGTTGTGATTGGCATCGCCGCCGAAGTTCGCCGTCGCTGTTGCCCTGCCTGCGTTGACGTTGCCGGTGTAGTTGACCGTGAGCGATTCGTTTAGGTTCCCGACTCCGGTCGCGTTTGCAGTGCACGGCGTCAGCGGAGAACCTGTATAGGTGAACGGAGCGCCTGTGGTGCAGTCCACGTTTACCGTGGAACTGGCCTTGGCGATGGTGAAGTTGACGCTGTTCGAACTGCCGCTGTGATTGGCATCGCCTGCGAAGCTCGCTGTTGCTGTTGCCGTGCCCGCGTTGACGTTGTTCGTGTAGTTAATCGTCAGGGACTGGTGCAGATTTCCGGCTCCGGTTACGACTGCCGTACACGGCGTTAGCGCTAAACCGCTATAGGTGAAGGGCGCACCCGCCGTGCAGTCCACCGTCACCACGGAATCGGCCTTGTCGGCACTGATCGTGACACTCGCAGTTTGGGTTGTGTAGTTGCTCGTATCCGTCGGAGTGAATGTAACCGAGAGGCTCTGGTTTGCTCCTGCATTCAGTACCGTGCCCGCCGCGGGGGAGTAGACGAAGGTACCGGGCACACTCGGGATAGCATTCAACTGCGTCGCACTCAGCACATCGCCAAAGGTGATAGCGGCAGGATTTGCCCAGCTGATTGTGGGCGTTGCTTTAGTCAACATCACTGAGAAGGGTGCAGATGTTGCTGGAGCGTAGCTTTCGTCGCCTGCTTTGGTCGCGGCGACCGTGCACGTGCCGCTTGCGTTCGTAACTGAGATTGTCCTGTCGCTAACCGAGCATCCCGTTGAAGTGCCAGCGCTGAAGGTCACTGCGCCAGTTCCGCTCCCGCCAGAGACCGTCGCACTTCCAGTCATGCCGTAGACAAGGGACGACGGACCGGTGATCGAGAGCGGCGTTTGTGTCGCCGCTGCGACGTTTAGCGTGAAGTTCTGGGCTGCATCCGGTCCAATGCCGTTGTGCGCCGTGAATGTGAGCGAAAACGTACCGCTCGTCGCCGGAGTTCCACTCAGCACGCCAGTCGATGCATCGAAGTTCACTCCGCTCGGTACTCTTCCGCTGGCGCTGAGAAGTGGCATTGGAAACCCTGTTGCGGTTACCGTGAATGTTCCCGCCGTGTTTACGCTAAATGCGGTGCTGGTGGCACTGGTAATCTCGGACGCGGTGCCGGACTGAAATGTTGCGAATGGAGAAAATGATGTGACGCTGCCGCAGACTGAGTGGTTGGTTGTGTCGACTGAGGTGGTCACGTCGACCCAGGCGCTTCCGTTGTAGTGAAAGAGCCGCGGGGAATTTACGAAGCTTACGCCTGAGTAATTGATGCAAACGGAGACTGGGCCGGAAAAGACGGCTGTCGTGGCCAAGTCGAAATATTGTGCGGGGCTGCCGACAAGAAATCCGATTGGGGGCATGACGCCGGTGTTTGCTATGGTGAGGGTGGTCATCCCTGCTTGCGTTACGTTGCTGAAGACTAGCTTTGCCGGCGAGGCGCCCGTGCTATCTGTGGGTTGAACGGACACATTCGTTCCCGGCGCCGTATTACTTGTCGTTGGCGGAGGTGCAGGGCTGGACGAGAAGCTATTGGATCCTCCTCCTCCGCATCCGGCGGCCCAGACGATCAGGCCCACGATTATGACAATGGCTTTTCGGCTAGCGGTTCTTTGCTTGCCAAACATGAATACTGGGTCTCTATCTTCTACTCGGGGGGATCTGTAGGGTTGCGGACGTTCGACAAACCTTCGTTGGCTGCACGACCAAATGCCACCAGTACTGATTCGGGCACATGGCTCCAGATATCGTGCAATTGCCCCGCCATTGGCCCCAGCATTTGAAGGGACAATGAAGGCCCTTAAACTCTTGTCAGCGAATCTCTTAAGGCGGCGAGGAGAGGTACCGGACGTCACTGGCGCGCCGCCCGATCGGAAGGCATACAAATATGTGCAAAGTCTTGCACAGGATCGACGAAGAAATTGCCGCTTTGGCTCGCAACAGTTCTTGCGCAGGGCGTCGTTGCCCCAGCCAGCGGTTGGGATGGAAAGAGTTCACCCGGAGCTAACCGTGAAAAAACGCGGCCTTCAGGGCTCCATCTTGGGAATCAGCGACTTCAGAAGAGCAGAAAACTGTCCTTTGATGCGCTGGCCGATCTCCAGTACTTCCTCGTGATTAATTGGCTGATCCAGAATCCCCGCAGCCATGTTGGTTACCACGGAAATCGCAAGCACTTTCATGCCGCAATGGCGGGCGACCACAACCTCAGCGACCGTTGACATGCCGACTAAGTCCGCTCCGATGGTTCGCAGAAATCCAATTTCAGCTGGCGTTTCATAACTTGGGCCAGGTACAGCGGCGTAGACACCTTCGTGGATATCAATCCCTAGTCGCTTTCCTTCCGCCAGTGCAAGCTTCCGCCATTGTTTCGAGTAGGCCTCGGTCATATCCGGGAATCGTGGGCCGAAGCGGTCTTCGTTGGTCCCGATCAGAGCATTGGTGCCTTGCAGGTTGATGTGGTCGCTCAGCACCGCCAGGCATCCTGGCTTGAGTTGCGTGCCAATGCCGCCCGCAGCGTTGGTGAGCAGCACGCCCTTGATTCCCATGCGGCAAAATACCCGAATTGGGAACGCGACTCGCGACATTGCATGGCCTTCATAGTAGTGCACGCGGCCTTGCATGACTGCCACTGCGACAGCTCCCACTGCGCCTACGACCAAATTACCTGCGTGCCCAACGGCGCTAGAAACCGGAAAGTGAGGGATTGTGGAATAGGGAAGCGAGATGCGCTCCTCAAGATCGTCAGCGAACGCTCCTAATCCTGAACCGAGGACGAGAGCAAGGCGCGGTCGCAAAGATGTCTGCCTGAGAATGAAGTCCGCCGTCTCTCCGGCGAGCGTCCATTGGTCCGCCGCTTGAGAGTTCATAATTGGCAACGGACATACAAAGTCACGGAGAGGCGAAACGATGGAGACACGCTCATCGCAACTATCAGCACAAGCTCTCCTTGGTGTCTCTGTGTCTCCGTGGTGGACAGATTCTGCGCTTGAAGACGATCAATGTTGCACCAGAAGGCTCACAATGGATGCCGACATCAGATTCGCCATCGTTCCCGCGAGCATTGCGCGAAAGCCAAGCTTGGCCAACTCCGAGCGCTTATTGGGCGCCAACGCGCCAATGCCTCCGATCTGAATTCCGATCGATGAGAAGTTGGCGAAGCCGCAAAGCGCAAAGGTCGCGATCGTCACAGATCGCGGATCAAGCAGGGACTTCGCAGCTCCGAGCGCCTGGTAGGCAACCAGTTCGTTGATCACCATGCGGGTTCCCAACAGATTCCCGACGCCCACAGCATCTTTCCAGGGAATGCCAATCGCGTAAGCCACGGGAGCGAAGATGTGCCCGAGCAGAGACTCCAGGCTGATAGGGAAGATACCCACGTAACGGTGAATGCCACCGAAAACCCCGTTCACCAGCGCGATCAACGCAAGAAACGAAATCAGCATGATCGCTACATTGAAGGCAAGTTGTCCGCCATCGATGGTGCCACGGGCGATAGCGGCAAGGATATTGTCGTCGCGGTGCATGTCCTGCTCTGACATTTCCACTTTGCCCTGCGTCTTTGGCGTTTCCGTTTCGGGAACAAGAAGTTTCGCCATCAGGATTGTCCCCGGAGCAGTCATGATCACCGCAGCGAGCAAATGCTTGGCCTCGACGCCGAACGCTATGTAAGCCGCCATAATGCCGCCGGAAACGTGCGCCATTCCGGCGGTCATAATCGTCATCAGCTCCGAGCGCGTGCACTCGGGCAGGAAAGGACGGATGGTAAGTGGAGCTTCGGTCTGTCCCATGAAGATCGAAGCTGCTACGTCCAGCGACTCCACTCCGCTTACCTGCATGGTGCGTTTCATCAGCCAGGCAAAGAAGCGGATGATGAGCTGCATAATGCCGAGGTAGTACAGCAGAGCAAAGAACGCTGAGATAAAGATAATAGTGGGCAGAACCTGGAAGGCGAAGATGAATCCAGTGGGAGGCCTGGGTCTCCCGAGCGCCCCAAAGACAAATTCCGCGCCCGCTGCCGAATAGCTCAGAAGTTTCGTAATGCCGCCACCTGCGGTGGCCATGATGCGTTGTCCAAAGGTCCAGCGGAGAACAAGGATGGCAAATATGAGTTGCAGGCCAAGTCCCCACAGGATTGTGCGCAGGCGAATTGCGCGGCGGTCAGTCGAGAATAAGTAAGCCAGGCCCACGATTCCGACGATTCCAATCAAGCCCGTGACTCTAATCATTCGCTCGTTTCTCTTGTCCCTGAATTGAACAGCTCTATGACCCTTGAGCAGCCGGTTTGGAGCTTCCTTCGATGACTTGACGAATCAGTTTTGCGGGAGCCGAAGTTCGGGATGCGCTAATTGCATAACTGGATCGGAAGAGTGACTCGGCTTCGGCGAGACGCGCATCGGAGTTATAGTGGAGCGTGCAAATCGGCTCGTTCTCGGCGATAGCGTCTCCGACTTTCTTATGTAGGACGATTCCCACTGCGGGATCGATGCTGTCCTCCTTCTTCTCCCGTCCGCCGCCGAGCACAAGGCTCACGACTCCGACCTGTTCACATTGAATCGTCTGCACATAACCCGCCTTTTGACTGCGTATCTCCCGGCGATTTCTTGCGGTTGGAAGCCCACGCGGATCGCGCAAGGCATCCGCGTTTCCTCCTTGAAGCTGCGTGACTTCGCAGAACTTCTCAAATGCTGAGCCGTTCGCGATGCTTTGTTGAGCCAGCTTCCTGCCCTCGTCCAGAGAAGCAGTCTTGTCGCCGAGATAGAACATCCACGCGGAAAGCTCAACGCTGAGGTCGCGGAGATCAGCGGGTCCGCCACCCTTGAGCACCTCGATGCATTCGACGACTTCGAGCGCGTTGCCAACGTACCGCCCTAGTGGCTGATCCATATCGGTGATCAACGCGACCACGCGCTTGCCGATGCGCACTCCGGTTTCAACCATCAGCTCTGCCAGATGTACTGCATCGGCTTCTTTCTTCATGAACGCGCCGGAGCCGGTCTTCACATCGAGCACCAGCGCATTGATGCCCTCAGCGATCTTCTTGCTCATAATCGACGCGCAGATCAGCGCCGGACTCTCCACCGTTCCCGTCACATCCCGCAGCGCATACATCTTCTTGTCAGCCGGGACAATCTTTTCCGTCTGCCCAACCAGCACCATTCCGCATCTGGAGAGCACCTCGCGCATTCGGTCAGGCGCGAGATTTACGTTGAAGCCGGGAATCGCCTCGAGCTTGTCGAGCGTGCCGCCAGTGTGCCCGAGGCCGCGTCCGCTGATCATCGGTACCAGCAGGCCGCCGGCAGCAACGATGGGCGCGAGGATGAGGGAAGTCTTGTCGCCGACGCCACCGGTGGAATGTTTATCGACTTTCTTCCCTGGCAGGTCAGACCAGTCCAGCGTCACGCCTGAATTCACCATCGCTTCCGTGAGCGCCGCGATCTCTTGCCCCGTCATGCCGCGCAGCAATACAGCCATGAGCCAGGCTGACATTTGATAATCAGGAAACTGCGCCTCGGTGTAGCTGCGAACGGTGAACTGAATTTCTTCGCGCGTGAGCTCGTGCCCGTCACGCTTCTTGCGGATGAGGTCGACAATGCGCATGCGATACGCCCGGAGGCGTCAGAAGCTCCAGATAAATGTGGAAAGTGACAGGCAAGATTACAGGAACAAACTGGCGCTGAATAGAGTGTTCAACAGTTTGAAGTTGTTTTCTTGGCGAAACGATTAATCTCGTGGCACAGCCGCCCCCTGGCTGTAGCTCCGCTCAAAGTCAACACAAGCGAGGGCGTCTGTCCCACAAAATCACAGTTGTGCTTAAGTCAACGATTCCGAGCTAAAACAATTCGGCAGCAGCTCACGCATCGAGCTGCGCTGGATGCCTTTTGGCCCTATATAGAAGATGTCGGCGTCCGGACCGAATTCGCTGATCACCTGACGACAAGCTCCACACGGAGAGCAGGCAACGTTGCGATCGTTTACGACCGCAATCGCACGAATCTTTACTCTCTTTGGACCGAGTTCCGATACAGCCGAGAAGATCGCCGTCCGTTCCGCACAGTTGGTAAGTCCATACGAAGCGTTCTCCACGTTGCAGCCTGCGAAAACTTCTCCACCGTCCAGCAGTACAGCAGCGCCGACGCGAAAATTGGAATAAGGAGCGTGAGCGTTTTGATAGGCGCGTTTGGCGGCGCTGACTAGTTCGTCTTGTTGATTTGAGGTGAGTTCCTGTCTTGCTTTGCTCATTAAGGTTCGCGAAACAAGACTACAGAAAAAGCAGGGCACAGGGAACAGGGAACAGGGAACAGGAAAACGGAATTTAAAAACCAGGGGACAGGGAACACTCAAAGCGAAGCGGAATTTGCTATCCCCTGTTCCCTGTAACCCATCCCCTATCTTTAGGCTGCTTCGTGCTTTTCTGCTGAAGGCTTCTTGATTGTTCCTTCGTTTCTCTTCGTCTCGCCGCGGGCTGGTTCTCCTCGGGTGCCGCCGAGACCGGTACCGTGGCTGGCCTGATCTCCTACTAAGTTCGTGCTGGGACCTTCAGTAGCATCCGTCGGGGCTGACGGATTGATTTCACCAGTTCGGTTCTCCGGAGTGTGACTTTGAACGCGTACGTTTCCTGGTCCACTGCTCCCTGGACCCGATCCGTATTTCTCACTTCCTTTACTTTCCTTCTGACGCTCTCTCGATTCAGCCTGCTGCTCTTTTCCCACCATCTTTCCTCCTTACTGTCATTAGTAAGATGGCAGCAAGCAGGACCTTTGTGGCCTTATCCGGAGCGGGTCACACAGTAAGAATTCCGGTGTAGATGGCCATTCCAACCACGGCATCTATGCCCATCGCATCCAGCTGGTCGATCTCGGTTTGTGTCGCAATGCCGCCAGCGACGATCAGCTTCCTGCTTGTTGCTGGACGCAAATCTGCAAGGATTTCAAAAGGGAATCCCTGCATGAGACCCTCTGTTTCAATGTGAGTGTAGAGAAACGCCGAGCAGAATGGATCGAGTTCGCGCATGGCGTCCGCGGGACCCAATCCTGTACTCTGCTTCCATCCTTTTGCGGCAACGAACCCGTCTCGCGAATCGACTGCAAAGATCAGTCGCTCCGATCCAAGTTCCCGAGCAAGAGCTCTCGCAAAGTTGAGATTCACACCGCCCTCTCCGAACAGCGACGAGCCGATGATCACCTTCCGTGCTCCGTTCGCGAGCGCAGCACGAGCTTTCCCTTCGGTGCGTAAGCCACCACCAACCTGACAAGGAAGTTCAGCGCAGAATTCCTTCACTAGCTCCTGATTACTGCCAACTCCCATGGCGGCATCGAGATCAATGAGTTGAACGATGGCAAATTTCCTGAAACGATCCATCCACTCAGCGAAGTTGGCGAACTCGAGTGCCTTGCGTTCGCCCTGCACCAGCTGCACGATCTTGCCGCCCATCAGGTCGATGGAAGGAATCAGCACGGCGGCCTCACCGGAATGTTCTTCGATCGCAAAATGACTTTTAGCTCGCGAATGTCCTGCACTCCAAAATGGAAGACAGAAGCAGCGAGAGCTGCATCCGCCCGGCCTGCAGCGAAGACTTCAACGAAATGATCGCTGCTGCCGGCGCCGCCGGAGGCAATCACAGGGATGGCAACTGAGGAACTCACCGCCGATGTAAGGCAACAGTCAAAGCCGGCGCCAGTACCGTCCCGATCCATGGAGGTGAGCAGAATCTCTCCGGCGCCGTGGCGCTCAGCTTCCACCGCCCACTCCACAGCTTTGCGTCCCGTAGGGGTGCGACCTCCGGCGACTAGCACGTTATAGTTCTCACCATCGCCATTTCTTTGTGCATCGATTGCAACCACGACGGCTTGCGACCCAAAACGGGAGGCAATTCGCTCGATGAGCCTTGGATCGCGTACTGCGGCGGAATTAATACTGATCTTGTCAGCGCCAGCGTCGAACATCGCTGCGGCGTCCTCGAGCGTACGAATCCCCCCACCAACCGTAAAGGGAATAAACAGCTCACTCGCCGCTCGTTTGACTGCGTCGATAAGCGTTCCACGATTCTGATGCGTGGCGGAAATGTCGAGCAGAACGATCTCGTCCGCTCCCGATTCGGCATGCGCTCGGGCGAGTTCGGCAGGATCTCCGGCGTCGCGCAGGTTCAGGAATTTAGTTCCCTTCACGACCCGTCCGGCATCGACGTCCAGACACGCAATGATTCGTTTAGTCAGCATTTCTGGAGAAAGACTAAGCCCCTCAGAGATCGCAGAAGTTCTTGAGTACGCGTAGCCCCACCTGCCCCGATTTTTCAGGATGGAACTGCACTCCGAACAGATGATCGTTTTCTAATGCAGCGGAGTAAGTTCCGCAATACTCCGAGGTTGCCACAGTCTCAGCGTTCATCGGGACATAGTAAGAGTGGGAGTAATAAACGAATGATCCCGAATCGATACCAGCGAGGAGCCTGGAGTCGCGCACCTTTGCGATTTGGTTCCACCCGACATGCGGCACCTTCAGATCGTTTGATTGAAAGCGCTCACAGTTTGCCCGGATAGCTCCCAATCCAGAAACATCTGGAGCTTCGCTGCTGCCCGCTAGCATCCATTGCATTCCGACACAAATTCCGAGAAATGGCTTTTCGGCAGCGATTCTCTCCCGGATGGCCTCGCATAAACCAGTACGACTCAATTCCTTTGTCGCGGCGAAATGTCCAACGCCGGGAAGGATGACTTTATCCGCGCGGCTCGCGAGCCTGGGATCGTCAGTCACGACAGCCTCAACCTGGAGATGATCTAGAGCTTTCTTCACCGATGCCAGATTGCCCGCTTTGTAATCGATGATGGCGATCACAACAGCCCCTTTGTACTGGGCAACATCTTCGCCAGGCGCCTGTCGCGCGAGCAGGCAAAACGCAGCGCGCGAGCGAATGCTTTGAACAACGCTTCCAGCTTGTGATGATTCGAGCGGCCATACAGCGTCTTTACATGAACGCTGGCCCGCGCACCGCGCGCGAAGCCTTCGAAGAAGTCATGCGCCAGCTCTGATTGAAAATCACCTACCAGTCTCGTACGAACCTTCGCATCCACGACTGCCACCGCTCGACCGCTCAGATCGACCGCGGCCATTCCCAAAGTTTCATCCATCGTCATCAGAAAATAACCGGCGCGCAGAATTCCTTTGCGATTGCCAAGCGCTTTGTCGAAAGCTTCGCCCAGCGCGATCCCCACGTCCTCAACGCTGTGATGTTGGTCGACATCCAGGTCGCCATTGCAACGCAACTGCAGATCAAAAGCTCCATGTCGCGCGAACAGCTCCAGCATATGGTCGAAGAAACGGATGCCGGTTGCGACTTCGTACTTGCCGCGACCATCGATGTTTAGGGAAAGACCGATCTGCGTTTCCGTCGTCTTGCGCTTTAGCTTGGCGGTCCTCATTACACGCTTCCCATAATAGGACTAGCCGAAACCTGTTGCGTTGCCATCCAGCCGATCGTATTCAGTACCTCAGGCAGAACTATCAACAGGCGTTCCGTATGCTCAGTTGTGCCTACCGTCATGCGGACGCAGCCGTTGCAGCCGGGATCGCTACTGCGGTCTCGCACGAGGATGCCGCGCTTCCGCATCTCGGCAACAAATTCCCGATGTAGCGGGCCTATTTTCGCCAGCACAAAGTTCGCTTGGCTGATCCAATATGGAACTCCCTGGCACGTAAGCTGAATCATCAGGCGCGCGCGCCCCTGCAGGACCTGCTGAATATAGTCCGCAAGGAAGTCTCGGTCGGCAATTGCGTGCGGCAGGCACGCAAGAGCGATTCCATTCACGTTATAGGGCGACGCGACCTTGCGAACCATCGGCATCTGAATGCTGTTGCCCGCGAGTACGCCTATGCGCAAACCAGCCAGGCCATACGCCTTCGAAAATGTTCTCGTTACGAAGAGGTTGGGAAAGCGCGTGACGGCATCAATCACAGTCTGTCCCCAAAAGTCGTAATAAGCTTCGTCGACCAGCACCGCGGCTGCCGGAGCTGCATCCGCAATCCGCAGCAAATCCGCCCGTGCGACAACCGCCCCCGTGGGGTTGTTGGGACTCGCGAGCGCAATCATGCGTGTCTTTCCGGTAATAGAACTCAAGAGAACCTCAATCGGAAACCGAAATCCCCGCTCCGGGTTCGCCTGTACCGTGATTACTCTTGCGCCTGTGCTCTGTGCGTAAATCTCGTACATCGAGAACGTGGGCACTACGATCAGTACCTCATCGCCCGGCTCAAGAAACGTTTCGCATAGTAAGTGAATTGCCTCGTCTACACCATTCGTGAGCAGCGCCTGGTCGGGTTTGAGTCGAAGAAACTCAGCCATCCGGCCTTCTGATGGAGCGCGTTCCGGATACTTCGTGAGCTCGCCGCAGGCAATGTGTTTCAAAACTTCCATAACACGTGGAGAGGGAGCATCAGTGTTCTCGTTGAAATCGAGCCGAAGACCGTTTCGCCCACTGAGCGGCGGATGATATTCCTTCATGCGGCGCACTGCATTGCGGGCTTGCAGAGTCTTCTCCATCACGCCCCCATCCTTATTGCGATCGAATGCGCGTGTGCGACCAGGCCTTCCGCCTGCGCGAGCGTACTCACCTCGCGCGCGATCGTCTGCAGGCCTCTGGCAGTAAATTCCTGAACAGTAATCAGCTTTACAAAATCGTTCACGCTGAGTCCGGAGCGAAAACGCGCTGTTCCCCCTGTGGGAAGGACATGATTCGGACCCGATAGGTAATCGCCAGCGGCCTGCGGCGAATAGTCTCCGACAAAAACGGATCCTGCGGATTGAATTTCAGAAACTTCGCGTTGCGATGCGACCGTGATGTGCTCCGGAGCGAGCTGGTTTGCGATAAGCATTGACTCGCCAGGCGACGAGGTCACGATCACATAGCCATTCTTTTTGAGCGACTGCCGCGCTGTGTGGTTCGCAGCCGATTGTCGTTGTGTCTCGTCTAGTACTTGCTTGGCAAGTTTCTCGTTCGATGTGATGAAGACTGCGAGCGCGTCGGGATCGTGCTCGGCCTGAGCAACGAGATCGGCTGCGATGAACGCCGCGCTTCCCGAATCGCTCACGATCACGACTTCCGTCGGCCCCGCGAGCATATCGATTGCGCAGTCGAACGCGACGAGCTTCTTGGCCGCAGTCACAAAGGCATTGCCGGGTCCAACGATCTTGTCAACGCGTGGAATCGTGCGAGTGCCGTATGCAAGTGCGGCGATCCCTTGCGCGCCGCCTATCGCATAAAACTCCTTCACCCCGAGCAGGGAAGCGGCTGCCAGGGTTTCAGGCGCGGGTCGCGGAGACACCACCACGATTCGCGGTACTCCCGCTATCTGCGCGGGAATCACCGTCATCAGCAGCGTCGAAGGCAAAGGATGGCGTCCAC
This sequence comes from Acidobacteriota bacterium, assembly GCA_003225175.1. NCBI lineage: Bacteria > Pseudomonadati > Acidobacteriota > Acidobacteriota bacterium. The sequence continues at coordinate 35,185 of QIBA01000059.1, read as the reverse complement.
CAGGTACATAGCATCCGACGGACTCGAGCGGACGAACCATTTGCCCGAGTCGAACGCCAGTTTGCACATCGCGCATCCACTCCAGCGGTTTCTGCCACTCAGCGAAGCGCCGGATATTCTCCGCGGCGCTCTCAAGTGCAGCGCGAAACTCAGAGCTGACCTGCCGCCACGAGGCATCGATGTCTGACTGACTGACGCGGAATGTCTTGCTCGCGAGGCCATCGAACTTTCGGCTGTAACGAAGCAATCCCGAATCGCCCTTCGTTCTCACTTCGCCGACAATCTTGGCAGCTGTCTTCTCCACGCGTGCAAGATCGAGCGCGCCGCGATTTGCCAATCGATTGAGCACTGCGGTACCGCGTTTGCTGGTGATGAGCTTCATTCGCTTGTCCTGGTCACATCACGATCTTGTTCAAGGGATATTCGACAATCCCACTCGCATTCGCGTCTTTCAACTTGGGCATTACATCGCGCACGACGCTCTCTTCAAGGATCGTGTTCACAGCCACCCAGTCGCGGTCGTTCAATTCAGAAACCGTCGGACTGTTCAATGCAGGCAAGACTGCGAGCACGTTATTCAGATCACGCTTGCGAACATTGAGCATCAGCCCCACGCGTCCTTGAGCGTCGATGGCGCCGCGCAACATCAGCGCGATGTTTTCGATCTTCTTGCGCTTCTCCGCTGACTGCCATGCTGCCTTATTGGCGATCAGCTGAGTCTGCGACTCGCAAACCGTCTCGATGATGCGCAGCCGGTTGGCTCGTAAGGAACTTCCCGTTTCGGTAACTTCGACGATAGCGTCGGCAAGAATCGGTGGCTTCACCTCGGTAGCGCCCCAGGAGAACTCAACCTTCACTGGAACATTCTTCGAGGCGAAGTAATTCTTGGTCGTGTTCACCAATTCCGTGGCGATGATGCAATGGCTTAGATCTTCAGCTTTTTCAAAACGGGAGTCCTGCGGAACCGCGAGCACCCAGCGCACCTTGCCACGGCTCTGCTTCGCATAGACCAGATCAGTAACGGTCTCGACCTCAAGTCCGCTTTCCAGCACCCAATCGCGGCCAGTGAGCCCAGCGTCGAGGAATCCATGCTCGACATAGCGCGCCATCTCTTGCGCGCGAATCAGCATGCACTCAATCTCCGGATCATCGATGGAAGGGAAGTAGGAGCGGCCATTCGCGTAAATGTTGAAGCCGGCCCGCGCGAACAGCGCGACAGTCGCGTCCTGCAGGCTGCCTTTAGGAATTCCGAGGCGGATCTTCATCCGACTATCTCGGGCGCTTCACTCAGCGCGATGCTCTTCGTAAAACAAGATCGTGTGCCTTCGTGGCAGACGAGCCCATCACCTTCGACCTCCACACGGAAGAGCAGGCAATCGTTGTCGCAATCAGTGGCGGCCGAGATTACGCGCAGGCGATTGCCAGAGCTCTCGCCCTTCATCCACAGCTTCTGGCGCGTGCGGCTGAAGAACGTCACATATCCCGACGCGAGCGTCTTCTCGTATGCTTCAGCATTGGCGAAGCCGACCATCAGCAGGTCGCCCTTGGCATTGTCCTGGACAACTACCGGCACCAAGCCATCCATCTTGTTGAAATCGATTTCCATCTTCATCTCCACGTTCGGCCCGTTCGCGTGCGCGCAAAAACACAAAGCCCGCTACGCGATTCGCGTCAGCGGGCTTGATCTCTATGATTGCTTCTGTATTTAGTCGCTAGAGAGCTCCGCCGACACGTTCGCCGCGTGATGATGGTGGCGATGATGGCGGAGTGTACTCATCTCTATTGCCGGTTACGATACATGGCCTTGCGGCGCCCTGTCAAACTACAGGTTAGTCTTGCCGTTGGAATAGCTTGCTTTGCCGTTGGTCTTCTTCTTGTTGTTTTTGGGATTGCCGAGGGCGATGTCGGCCAATTCCAGATACCGATTTCCGGCGGCCTCAGAGCTGCCGTGAATGATCGTTCGCGGCGTTTGCTGCTGCGTGTGCTTGCGGATCAGCTCTTTATCGATCCACAAACCAACTGGATGGTCGTCTTTGGCCAGGATCGTGCGCTTAGGACGAGCCTTCACCTTCTTAACTTTCGCGGGCATGTGCAGGAGTTTGCTCGGTGAGAATACAACACGAATGTTACATTTCAAGAGGAAAAACCACTGGGAAGCGCCAATAAGTGCCTTAACCCAAATTGGCCCAAAAACCGGGCATGCCTGGGTCGGGTCTTTCCGGGGAACAAGAGAAGAGCCACTGATGCTCCCTCTAGAATCATTCTGTTACACTCGCCAGCGTCATTCCGCGGGAGAGGAGAACCCAAACTATGAATGCAAAACGGCTTTTCACTTTGCTCTTTTCACTGATGCTGGCTGCTGTCCTGGGATACGGGCAAGCATCGGCCCCCAGCTCCAATTCAGACCAGACCACAACCACGACCACAACAACCACCAAGAAAACGAAAAAGCAGAAGACAAAAGAGGCCGGTTCCGACGTCAAAGAAGGATCTGAAAAGGCAGCCACCGCTACAAAGAAGGGCGCCAAAAAGGCTGCGTCGGCCACGAAGACAGGCGCGGAAAAAGCCGCCAGCGCTACAAAGACCGGCACTGAGAAGGCAGCAACCGCCACCGCTCATGGCACCGAAACCGCAGCCAGGACAACTGCAACGAAGAGCAAAGAAGTTGCAGGAGGCGCTAAATCAGCAGTCACGGGAAAAAAGGCCGCCAGCGAGAAACTCGACATCAACACGGCCAGCAAGGAGCAGCTCCAGGCGCTTCCCGGAATCGGTGATGCCTACTCACAGAAGATCATCGATGGCCGTCCGTACAATGCAAAAAACGATCTCGTCCGCAAAAACATCATTCCGCAATCGACCTATGACGGAGTCAAGGATCAGATCATCGCGCATCGCACCACAGCGAAAAGATAGGGGACAGGGAACAGGTTACAGGGGACAGGGCAACAGCGACTGTCTCCTTTTTGTTCCTCGGCTCCTCAGCTGAACCGATTCCATCAATCGAATTTGCTCCACGCGCATGCTTTTCCCTATCCCTGTCCCTGTCCCTGTCCCCTGTCCCCTGTTTTTCCCCCTGTACCCTGTCCCCTATTCCCTGTACCCTATTTGTTAGAGGTTTTCGATCGCCTCGACCTGTGGAATACCTGGTTGTGGCGACGGTGCCGGAGTGATTCGGCCGAGGGTGTGAGTGGAAACGCTTGCGCCTCCCGTTTTGGAAAGGAAACCGCCCGCTAATCGCCGTTCGCAGGCGTGTCTTCCCTTCCAACTGAATTCCGAATCCGCCGACGCGAGTTTTGCCTCTAACATTCACTGGCCTATGCCGCTGCAAGACAAATTCGGACGCGCCATCACCGATCTGCGCATTTCCATTACGGACCGGTGCAACTATCGCTGCGTGTATTGTCGAACCGGAAATGAGGGCGCGCAGTACGCAGATCTCAAGCTCGAAGAGTACCTGCGCATGGTGCGGGTCATGGTCTCGCTGGGAATCGAGAAGGTACGAATTACTGGCGGTGAGCCGCTATTGCGCCGTGGCGTAGTCGAATTTGTTCGCGAAGTAGCACAACTCCGCACTACGAGCGGGCACAAACCCGATATCGCGATCACTACAAACGGGCACCTGCTCGAGGATCTCGCCCAGCCGCTCAAGGACGCAGGACTGAGCCGCATCACGGTCAGCATGGATGCCGTCGATCGAGAAAAGTTCGCGCGCATCACGCGTGTCTCCGGCGGATTTGAGCGGGTTCTCGCCGGCATTCGCGCAGCCCGGCGAGCAGCTCTCGATCCAGTGAAGGTGAATTGCGTGCTGCTGCGCGGTTTCAATGAGGACCAGATTATCGAGTTCGCCAAGTTTTCCCGCGATCAAGGCGTGATCGTGCGGTTCATCGAATTCATGCCACTGGAAGAGGACCGCGTGTGGAGCCCAGAGGTGGTCGTTACTCTGGATGAAATCGTGAAGACGCTCTCATCATGGAAAGCGGTACGAGAGCTGCCGGCTAATGTCGCCAGCGAAACCGCGCGCCGCTATACGTTTGAAGATGGCTTGGGCGAAATCGGAATCATCGCTCCCGTCTCCAAGCCCTTCTGCGGACACTGCTCCCGAATCCGCATCACCTCCGACGGCAAAATCCGGACCTGCCTCTTCTCTCTCTTCGATCACGATCTCTATGCTGTAATGCAACGCGGCGGAGACGATGCCGAAATGGCCGATTACATCCGCTCAGTCGTAGAGAAGAAGGAAGCCCGACACCATATCGGCGAACCTGGCTTCATGCAGCCTTCACGAAGCATGGTGCATATAGGAGGCTGAGGGATCGGGTGATCGGGCCATCGGGTGATCGGGGTGAGTGAAAACAGGCACTCGGCTCTCGGCTGTCGGCGTTCAGCCAATTAGCTTTTAGTGCGGTTCCGCAAAAACCGTTTGCCGACCGCCGATAGCCGCTTTTACTTCACCCGATCACCCGATTCCTCTACTCTGTTTACTTCTTGATAACGCTCTCTGTAATCCCGCCCTGGTTACCATGCAACATTCTGGCTTTCTCTGCCCATCTGAATGAGTATTCGACTGTTTACTGATGAGTTATCGCGCCAATAGGCCATACGGCCGTCGCAAGACCGACAATGCTGCCTCTGGGAAGGAAAGCAATCATTGGCAGAAAATTCGCCGCGACGTGCAAGAGGACTCCAGTGGCCTGATTCGCCGCTATCTTCGTCTCTCCGAAAAGGTTCTTGGGACTGAGGGCCAATCTGAGCCTTCCGAGAACAGCGGCGAAAATGACTCCTCCCGCGGACAGGAGCCACAACAGCCAAAGCGTAAGGCTGCATGAGGCTTTTGGGTTACATTAACCCGTCCTAGCTCACATTCCCGCGCAGGATGTCTACCGAATTGGGAATGCGTGCGCCGCGCGCCTGTGCTTCCGCGGTTTCTTCCACGGCATCCCCCTCGCCTGGAGCCAGAAAGAGGTTCTTCTCCAGCCCATGCTGCTTCGTGTAAAGCTCGAAATAGCGGCCGCCGCGCTCGTAGAGTTCTTCGTGTGTGCCCCGCTCCAGCAGGTTCCCGCTCTCAATTACGAGGATCTGATCGGCGCGGCGAATCGTGCTTAGGCGGTGGGCGATGACGAAAGTTGTTCGGCCGCGCATTAGGAAGGACAGACCTTCCTGAATCAGAGCTTCCGATTCTGAGTCGAGGCTCGACGTAGCTTCGTCGAGAATGAGAATTCGCGGATCGGCCAGGATTGCGCGCGCGATCGAGATTCTCTGGCGCTGTCCACCCGAAAGCTTCACTCCACGCTCGCCGACAATCGTCTCGTAGCCCTTGTCGAAGCGATCGGCAAACTCGTCTACGCGCGCGATGCGGCAAGCGCGCAGAATCTCTTCTTCGCTGGCCTCCGGACGGGAAAAAGCCACGTTCTCCCGAATGGTTCCGTCGAACAGGAATGATTCCTGCAGCACGACGCCCAGCTTGGTGCGATACGAATCGAGACGCACATGGCTGAGGTCCACGTCGTCCACGAGAATGCGCCCGCTCTGCGGCTTGTAAAACGCTGAGAGCAGCCCGATGATCGTCGACTTCCCGGAACCGGAAGAACCAACCAGGGCGGTGACAGTTCCCGAAGAGGATTGAAATGAAATGTTGTGCAGGACCTCTTTGTTCTGATCGTAAGAGAAGCTGACGTTCTCGAACTCGACGTTACCGATGATGCCGGCGAGGATAATCGTTCGCTGCGGATCGACATCCTCGGGGTTCTCGTTCAAGACTTCGCGCGTACGCTCCAGGCCGGCCAGCGCTTCTGTAATCTGAGTCCCAATCGCCACCACCTGCAGCATTGGGGCTATCAAGAAGCCCATGAACATCGTGTACATAAAGAAGCCGCCAACCGTCAGACTTCCGGCGAGAATCTGCCGTGCTCCGAGATACATCACTACAGCGCCAACGATCCCGAGCAGCACGGTCGAGGAGAGACTCATGACTGAAGTTGCGGTCAGAGTGCGCAGGACGTTGCTCAGAAGACGGTGTACGCCCATGGTAAACACCGCATGCTCCCGCTCCTCGGCGTGGTAACCCTTGATGACGCGCACACCGCCCAGGGACTCGGTGAGACGTCCGCTGACCTCAGCGTAGATCTTGCTGCGCTCGCGAAAGATCGGACGAATCGTCTTGAACGCCTTCCGCAATGCCAGAGAAGAGATCGCGATGCAGACGAAGGCGATCGTCGTCATGGTCACGCTGATGCGTATCAAAACGATGAAGGCGAGAACCGCGGTTAGCAGTCCGCCAAGAAAATCAACCAGCCCTGTGCCGATCAGGTTACGCACGCCCTCCACGTCCGAAAGGATGCGCGCCACCGTTGTTCCCGTTTTGGTCGAATCATAGTAAGCGACGGGCAAGCGTCCCACGTGCTCCTGAATCTGCCGCCGCATGTCGGCAATCAGCCGCTGTGCCGCCTTCGACAATAACTGCGTGAGCGCGAACGAAGTAATGCCCTGAATGATGGTGGCCGCGATCACCGCAACCACAATCTGCTGAAGGCGAAACACGTGGCGCTTCACGATGACATCGTCGATCAGAAATTTCGTGGATGCAGGCAGCACCAATCCCGCCACCCGGTTGATGGCCATCAAAAGCAGGCCAACACCGAGCAGCCCCCTTCGCGGACGAACGAGAGCCCAAATCTCCGGCAGAGCGCCTTTCAGCTGTTGCAGAGAAGGAGGCTTCGGCTTGGCTGGAGCGACGACAGCGGTGGCCATAGGGATAGGGTACAGGTTACAGGCAACAGGGCACAGCTAGCCATTTGGCCGGGCAGAACCGTGCGCGCTATTCCTGGTGCCATGCACAGAACCACCTGCGGTAGCGGGTGGTGCCGTGGGGGTTGGATTCTTGCGACGGTTGATGTGGGTAGCGGGTGGGCCGAGGCGCTTAGCCGCCAAAGAGGAAGGCCGCCCATGGGGCGGCCGTTTTGATAAAAAACAGTCTCTAGTTAGAAGTTCAATTTAAGTCCAAGTTGCAGCGTGCGCGGATCGCGTGCGCTGATCACCTGTCCAAAGGTGCCACTACTCGCGCTCGTGCGGATCCCGTCGAAGTTCGTGTGATTCAGCACGTTGAACGCTTCTGCTCGAAACTGCACGTTTAGGCGCTCGCCGACTTTTGTATTCTTAAACAGCGAGGCGTCCCAGCGCTCCTGGCCGGGTCCGCGAACGGTGCCGCGACGCTCGTTTCCTGGAGTTAGTTGTCCGGCTGGATATGCCTTCTGGAATGCGGAGGTATTGAACCACTGCCTGACCGTGTGCGGAGCATTAGCATTAGGGTCTCCGATCTGATTCGGTCGACGTCCTGCGAAGCTCAGGGCGTCGAGAAGCCCCAGTCCCGCGGGATCGCGACTGGGGCTGCTGTTCGTCACAGTCAATGGCAGGCCCGACCACAAATATCCAATGCCTGACAGCTCCCATCCTCCAAGCACATGGCCGATAAAGCCCTGCTGATCCTTGAAAAACGGCAAGTCATAGATGTAGCTGCCCGTGAATACGTGCCGCCGGTCGAACTGCGCCGAACCATATTCGGAACGAATGTCGTAAGTGTTCTGGGGAGTACGGAAATCACTCTGGGCATCTGTATTTGCATGCGAATAGGTGTAATTGGCGACAATCGTGGAGTTTCCCGTGAAACGCTTCTGCAACTGCGCCTGCAGCGAGTGGTAATTGGAGCCGAAGATTGGGGAGAAGATGTTGATCGCGTCGTATCCCTTATAGGGTCGAACCGCATTTAACCTTTCCGTAGCTGCCGCAGTCAGTGGGATCGGGATCCCGGCAAGGGCCGTGTACGCTCCTGGCAGCGGTTCATTAATATCAACCACGCCGATCAGGTGCGTTCCCTTGCTGCCGTAATAGCCCATGTCACCTAGAAACCCGTGTCCGAAGTCCTGCTGGACGTCGAGGCTCCACTGTTCCACGTACGGTTGCTTCCAATTCACGGCCGGTCCTCCCAGCGCCTCGGGAGCGAGGTTCACATCGGCGGTGCCGCTCGCGGGGTTGTCAAGCCGAGTGGCACTAATTGTTATGTTCTGTACAAACGGCGGATTCGTGAATTCGAACTGCTCGAGGGCGTTGATCGCAGGCGAGTCAAAAAACACCCCATATCCGGCACGAATCGAGGTCTGTCCTTTCCCATATGGATCCCACGCGAAACCGATACGGGGAGCGAAGTTCAGTGCTGGAGTGTAATTCACCGAGCTGCCATAGGGAGAATTTTGCGGAGTAATAACGCCGTTCAGCACTGGAGTTTGCGTGCCGGCAATCAAGAGTCCGGTTTTGGGATCGATGGCTGGGGCCTTTGCCGGATCGTAGACGCGCGGATCGAAAGTGGCGGCCGATTTTCCAGCATCGTACGGCGCATGAAAATACGAATAGCGGATACCGTAGGTCACAGTGAAATTCGGCTTCCACCGATATTCATCCTGTCCATAGACTTCAAACTGTTTTTGCCTGATCTGCGCGTGGAAGTCTTGATTGGTTTGAGCAAACTGGGCAACATTGCCCTCCAGAAAATTCGCAAACTCCTGCTGGAAGGTGCCGTCTGATGGACCGTTTCCATTTGGGGAACTATCATCGAAGCTGAAGGAGCCGTTGTTCGATCCGCCGCCGCCGGCGTCATTCTCGTTCTTCTGGTAATAGATGAATGTTCCGCCGAACTTCAGGCTGTGATGACCCAGGATCTTGCTTACATTGTCGAAGATCTGGTGGTTGTAGTTGAAATCGCGGTAAGGACCAAATCCGAAAATTCCTTCGCCGTCATTGAAGGCAAGATTGGGAACTCGCGGAATTTGCGTAGTAAACGGCAGCTTTGGGGTTACATCCGGCGAGTTGGCCAGGGCTCCCAGCCCGACCGGAGTGCTGAGAACAGCGCCGTAAGAATAGGCATAGCCTACTTCATTCAGGAAGGTCGGACTAATATTCATCGTGCCTCGTACCGAGAACGTCTTTCCAGGGGAGTTGGTATTGGTAGTAGCGACACCAGGCAGCGCCGAACCGGTAAACAGTCCACCCTGTTCCACCGTCGGAATATTGTCATTCTCAAACCTGCCCGAGATTTGGAATTTCTGACCAAACAGATGATCGACCTTATAAACCTCCTGTCGGGCGTTGAAGACATTCGGTGCGGTGAAGAAGAAGGTATTGTCGGGCTGCAGCCGATTGAAGGGCAGTTTAGAAAAGATGTCCTTAATGTAGGCCTGCGCGATCGGATTGATTGCGCTAACCTGAGTGCCAGTTTGGGTGCAAGCTGCGTTCAAACACACCGCTTTTGGAAACGTGCCAGCGAGTTCCGCCTGAGTAGGAGCCTCTAAACTGGAAAAGTTGGAATAAGTGATTACGCGACGCGCTTCTTCCGAGAAGAAGAAAAATGTCTTGTTGCGTTCGGTGTTGTAAACGCGAGGTATGTAGAGAGGCCCACCAAACGTCCCTCCAAAATCGTTGTAACGAAGTTGCGGGCGCGGAGTAACGGGAGTGGAACGTTTGTCAAAGAATCCATTAGCGTTCAGCACGTCATTGCGGAAGAACTCGTAGACTCCGCCGTGAAATGTGCTTGTTCCAGACCGTGTGATGACATTCACTTCGCCTGCGGAGCTGCGCCCGAACTCCGGATTGTATTCGCCGCGTAAAACCTTGAATTCTGCGATCGAATCAACGCTGGGATAGTTGAGAAGCGTCAAATTAGCGCCACGATCTACGTTGTCGGCGCCATCGATGGTCCAATTGTTTTGTGTAGGACGATTACCGTTGACCGAAAAATTGATCTGATTCGATAAGCCGGTGGGATTGGAAACGCCGATATAGATCTGGTCGGAAACGCCCGACGAAACGCCAGGTTGCAATGCAACTAACTGCTCGTAGTTGCGATTATTAATGGAGAGCTCGCGAATCTGCGTGCCGTTGATCAAACCTGCAGACGTCGCATCTTCCAGTTGTACCTGTAACGGCTCGGACTCGACGTTTACAACCTGCTCCGGTGCTCCGGGTTGAAGGGTAAAGTTGTAGCTAAGGTGGTCGTTGACGTTCAGTTCAATTCCGGAACGCTCAACCTTCTTGAAATTAGGAGCTGTGACCGCTAAAGAATACCGCCCCACAGGTAACAGGGTCGCGACATAATCTCCGCTAGTGCTCGTCGTTAGGGTGCGCAAGACCGCGTGGGTATCGGTGTTCGTGACTTTGACTATGGCCCCGGAGATTACCGCTCCGGTGCTGTCCGCCACCGTGCCGCGAATAGTACCGGTAATCTCTTGCGCCAGCCCGACTGCTGTCAGGGCGAGCGCCCACATCAAGAGGGCAACCGATTGCAACCATGATTTCTTTTGGACTTCCATAAATCTCCTGATTCTTAGAAGTTGTCTGTTGCGGTTAGTGAGTTTGGTATGAGGGCTGCGTTAACAAATCGTGGGAAATGTTAGTGGAAGGTTAAGATTGTTATCAAGACCTGGAAGAGCAACATTCCAGAAGTCGATGACGTGGTTCCGGCTGCCCTCGGCTGGTATCAAGTCTGCGACACGAATGTTGTTGACTTATTTCCCCGCAGCAGACGTATTCCAAAACATCACCCGGTCTGTGCGAGTAGCATGGACCATTTTCAGCTGCGCGGGAACTCACGCCGACTACCGGCCGAGGGTAGCCGGAACCACGTAACCAAATCATTGAGCCACATCATCTCGTGGACTGAATTGCTGCCGGACCTTCTTTTGCGATAATCGGTAACCATCACCAGGGCCGCGACTGGATCAGCTCACGAAGAAAGGGGACAAGGGGCAGGGGAGCAGCAACCAAGAAGGATGCTTTTTTTGAGATCGCAAATTGCGACCGCAAAGCTTTGTATTCGGCGGCGGTCAAGCGGAATATGAAATCCCTGGATCAGTCCGCTGGATCACAAATAAGAAAAACTGATGGAAACCATCAAAAGTTTCAATCTGTTGCAGAGAGCGATAAGCAAGCCTGGTCACAGTAAGCTGAATCATTCCTGTTGCAAGGATTGGAGCACATGAAGAGGCGTTTTCCACGCGGTAAGCTACGGGCTCTCTTTCTCTGTTTGATCCTGCTTGCAAGCTGTTGTCACCTCACAGCGCAATCCTCGCCCGCGACTCCGGCCGACAGAATCGCACAGCTCGAATTGCAGGTGAAGAACGCGCAATCTTCGGCGGACAATGCCTGGATGCTGGTCAGCGCCGCACTGGTGTTGTTGATGACCGGGCCCGGGTTGGCGCTCTTCTACGGCGGTCTGGTACGCAAGAAGAATGTGCTCGCCACGATGCTCCAGAGCTTCGCCATGATGGCGCTGATTACGGTCATTTGGGCCATCGTGGGCTACAGCCTTTCATTTGGAGCAGGGAACAGCTTCATCGGTGGACTGCACAACGTTTTTCTTCACGGTGTGGGACTTCGACCTGATACGGACTACGCCGCCACCATTCCCGCGCAGACCTTCATGGTCTATCAATTGATGTTCGCGATCATTACGCCGGCGCTGATCACCGGCGCCTTTGCCGAACGGATGAAGTTCAGCGCCATGCTTCTCTTTATGACGCTCTGGAGCCTGGTTGTTTATGCTCCCATGGCTCACATGGTATGGGGTAAAGGTGGGTTTCTGAACGCAGCGCTGGGTGGGCATTTTCCCAGTTTGGATTTTGCCGGCGGTACGGTTGTACACGTTACTTCAGGCGTGTCGGCGCTGGTCTGCGCCACATACCTGGGACGCCGTCTCGGCTATCCCAAGGAACCAATGCCCCCTCATAGCGTGGTTCTGAGCTTTGTTGGAGCCTGCCTGCTGTGGGTTGGATGGTTTGGTTTCAATGCGGGAAGTGCATTGGCGGCGAGCGGCCTTGCGACCAGCGCCTTTGTAAACACACATTTCGCAGCTGCTGCCGCGGCGGTTGGATGGGGGGTTGCAGAATGGCTGCGTAATGGCAAAGCCAGTGCTCTTGGCGCGATTTCCGGCGCGGTCGCTGGACTGGTGGCAATTACTCCGGCGGCCGGGTTTGTTACGCCGATGTCATCTTTGATAATTGGCCTCATTGCTGGCGCGTTCTGCTATTTCATAGTTGCCAAAGTTAAAAACTGGTTCGGATACGATGACTCGCTCGATGCGTTCGGCGTGCATGGAGCTGGTGGAACCATCGGAGCACTCTTAACCGGGATCTTCGCCACCAGCAGCATCAATCCGATCTACCATAACGCTCGCGGCGATGTGCTTCCTTCCGGAGTTGTCGATGGCAACTGGGCTCAATTAGGAAATCAGTTCGTAGCGGTGGCGATTGCCTGGGTCTTGGCAATTGTTGGAACCTTCATCATTCTCAAAGTTGTGGACTTACTCATCGGCTTGCGTGTCACGGCCGATCACGAAGTGCAGGGGCTGGATCTGAGCCAACATGGTGAAGAAGGCTATTATTGGGAGCTTTCAGCTTCTTAGATGAGCAGGTACGTGAGGGCATACATGTCGATGACGAAGGTTGAGGCGATCATTCAGCCGTCAAAATTGGAACCGGTGAAGGAAGCGCTTCTAGAAATCGGTGTGGAGGGCATGACCATCCTCGAAGTCCGCGGCCACGGACGGCAAAAAGGACACACCGAGATCTATCGCGGGCGTGAGTACACAGTCGATCTCCTGCCCAAGATCAAACTCGAACTCGTCCTGGCCGATGAGATGGTAGATCGTGCGGTGCAGACCATCGTCTCCGTCACGCGTACAGGCCGCATTGGAGACGGCAAAATCTTTCTCTCGCGTATCGACGATGCGGTCCGAATTCGCAACGATGAGCGCGGAGTGACGGCGCTGTAGAGCGTTTCCACAGTTGCTGCGGACTCGACCGTGTGGTTCCAGGGAGGGGCACGGATTCATCCGCGCCGTTACTGCCAAATATGAATTGTCATCCTGAGGCCCGACGTTGGCCGAAGGATCTCCCGCGATGCATCGTCTTGAATGCTGCGTCCAGGCTCTTTGGCCAAGAACTTCGAGTCAATCGTGAAAGTGCCGGGAAAGGGCAAGCGAGTCCGAAATATTCCGGGAGATCCTTCGTCCGCCGGCGGCGGACTCAGGATGACAGGTTTTGTGGGACTGGCGGCCTACGCAAGACCTACTTTTGACGCGGCTATCTAAGAGCGACGAGTCTACATTAACTCTGAACTGCCATACTTTGAGTCCGTAAACATTCCTGCATGTCAGTCCTTTTGTCCAGCAGCGAGGTGCGCGAAACGTATGAAGACGGCCTGACCAGGCTGCGGAAACAATTCGAGGCGTCGGGAAACGGAATCGCCGTTGTCCAGGGACGCTCGCGGCTTGTAGATCAGGTAATCGGCCTCTGCTATGAACATCTGGTCGAGCAAAGGTCTGTCCCTGCAGATTGTGTGGCCGTCATCGCGCTTGGCGGTTATGGCCGAAACACACTCTTTCCTCATTCCGACGTCGACCTGCTCTTTCTTTTTAAGGATGCAAAACAGGAAGCCGCTCACAAAGACGCGCTGAGCCGGGTATATCTCGATTTGTGGGATCTCAAGATACGCGCCAGTGCGACAGCCCGAACCGTGGCCGAGTGCGGGCGATTTGATCGCGAGAATATGGAGTTCACAGTCTCAACGCTCGACTCCCGCTTTCTTCTAGGCGACCGAGAATTGTTTGAGCGTGTACGGGCGAAGACTTTGCCCGGCCTGCTCCGCAAGTCGGGCCAAAGGCTGCTCATGAGCGTCGCGGAATCTGCGCGTTCGCGTCATCACAAGTTCGCCAACACGATCTATCACCTCGAGCCCAACGTAAAAGAGGCGCCGGGCGGCCTGCGTGACTACAACCTTGCGTGCTGGCTTGCTTTAGTGAGCCGCTTTCGCCATGCAAATAGCTGGCCCGACGACGGATCTTTGTTCGAGCCGAGGTTACAGTTCGAATTGAACTCCGCCGTAGAGTTCCTGTTTTCTCTTCGTTGCTTTCTGCATTACCGCCACCGACGCGATGACAATCTCCTGTCATGGGAAGCTCAGGATGCCGCTGCGGCGAGTGGGATCGGAGTCGGTCGTCAGGACATGGAGACCGCACAGTGGATGCGCGTGTACTTCCGCCATGCCCGACTCGTGGCTGGAGCCGCGATTCAACTTCTCGAAGAACTGCCTGTGAAGAAAGCGTCTTTCACCACGACGCTGAGTCGATGGCGAGCGCATAAGTCCAATACCGATATGTCGATTGTCGCCGGCGCGATCGTGCTTCCAAAGGCATATCCGACGAATGAATATCCATCCCTGCTGAATGTTTTTGTCCGTATGGCTCGACAGGGTTTACGGCTGGGCATCGATGCGCAGCGAGCCATTATTCAGGTGATTCCGCAACTCAATGCCGCTGAAGCCGAGCAATCCTTGTGGCCATATCTTCGACGCATACTCACCTCGAGACATGCGGCGAATGCTTTGCGCGCGATGCGAGACTGTGGGCTGCTCGACGCCGTCATTCCGGAATTCAAGTTGATCGATGCTCTGGTCATTCGCGATTTCTTTCATCGCTACACCGTCGATGAGCATTCGTTTCTAACCATCGAAACCCTGCACACTCTTCGCGCCGCCACTGCGGAGTGGAAGAAACGATTCGCCGAGATTTTGGGCGAGCTCGAGAGACCGGAGCTGCTATTCCTGTCGTTGCTTCTGCACGATGTGGGGAAGGGAATGGAGGGCGAGAACCATGTGACCGCGAGCCTCACCACTGCGCGTCAGGTCTTGATTCGTCTGGGACTCCCGCCGGAAGAGCGGGAGGCTGTCGAGTTCCTGATTCAGAACCATCTTGAAATGTCGGCCGTTATGCGACGAGATGTTTTCGAGCCGAAGGTTGTGGGAGCGTTCGCGGATAAAGTCGGCACACCGGAGGTGCTGAAGATGCTGACCTTGCTTACTTATGGCGACATCTCATCGGTGAATCCCGAGGCCATGACCGAATGGAAGGCTGAAAACCTCTGGCACGTCTATGTGGCAACTTCCAATTTCCTCAATCGCCATGTCGATGAAGAGCGCGTTCATAGCACTCTGGATGGTCAGTCTCTGGCTCGATTTGGAGCTCTTCCTCCGTCCTTAATGAAGGACTTGGAGTCGTTTCTTGATGGCTTACCTCAACGCTACCTGCGGACCTATGGAACCGAGCAGGTTCTCAAACATCTGGAACTGGCTTCGCGGCTTTGGCAGCAGCCCGTGCAGTTGGTTTTAGCTCCTCATCGCAACCTGTACGAGCTCACGGTTGTCACTCGGGACAAGCCATTCCTGTTCGCCACCCTTGCCGGCGCGCTCTCGGCCTGGGGCATGGAGATTGTGAAGGCAAATGCATTCTCCAACAGCAAAGGCACTGTCATCGACTGCTTCTATTTCAAGGATCGCTTCCGCACCCTCGATCTGAATCCTTCGGAACACGACAGGATCAAGAGAGATATTTCGGAAGTAGTACGCGGTGACCGTTCGCTGGAGCACCTGATTCGCGCCCGATCCGGCTTCAAGTCTACCAATCGCGCGCGAACGAAGATAGAAACGAAGATCACGATCGACGACGAATCCTCGACTCACAGCACCCTGCTGGAAGTGGTCGCGCAGGATCGTCCGGGATTGCTGTACCGCATGGCAGAGGCGCTGGCGGAGTTGAAATGCAACATTGAGATCGCCCTGATCGATACCGAGGGGGAAATGGCCCTCGACGTCTTTTACTTGACCTCAAATGGGGCTAAGCTTCCCCAGACGCTGCAGGATTCGGTGCGCGAGGCGCTTCAGGAAAAGCTCAGGGGCGATGGGCAGACATAGTGAGTCTCACAGGGGCCGCTCCGGGCGAGGAGCACAGACGATTATTATGCCCATTGTGGGAAAATAAGTCAAGTGAAAAGTACTCGACTGCAGCTCGAGAGGAGTGGACTTGGCCCATTCTGGGAACACTGATGTGAGGCGAGCAACGGATGACGAATTCCCGAATTCACTGCTTATTCACTGTTATTCACTGTTCCAGCAGAGACATCAAATGCTGCAATCTTTGTAATCGATTGTTGACAGGAGGGTTGCGCGAAATTATCCGTCGCTCGCAAATCCCTTTGAAAAAATTCGCTGATAAATTCGCTGATAAATTCGCTGTTATGCGTTTTCAGTGAATTAGCCGAGTTGGCTTCTGGTCCGACGCGGGCTTGCGCCGAACCTTGCCGTTGCCGGAAAAGAGGATGAAATTGGGAGAGGAATGGTGGAGGCGGCGGGAGTTGAACCCGCGTCCGAAAATGTTACTGGCGAAGAGACTACATGCTTAGTCGCGTTCATGCTCCCGTACTTCTACGGGAACGTTCGCAGCCGGCGCTCAGAGCGGACAAGAAACGCAAACCGCTAGTCCGATGATCTCGCCTCCGGCACTCGGACCGCGCGCCGGAGACCAGCCCGCTAAATGACGTCCTTGGGCGGCCCGCGGGCCCTTCCGCCTAGGACGGCTACTTAATTAATTAAGCAGCGTATGCCAGGTTTTGATTGGCAATTGTTGTTTTGCACGCGATTACGGGTGTGTGCACCCCGGCATGCCTCTCAGCCGCAAGCACTTCCGTCGAAGCCGTGACGCCCCCGGATTGGCTGAAGCTGGCCAAACCAACATCTCTGCTGGCTGTGGTCAGTTCAATTATATAGATGTCGAGGAGTGGGATAGAGACGCAGCATGCTGCGTCTCTATCGTTGTGGTTGCTGCTGCTGTTGCTGTGCCGGCCGCTTGGGAGGCGGCTCCTTGACGGCCGCGGCAACCTGCTTCATGCGTTGGAATTGTCCCGTTTGGTAGGTATAGCTCTGGTGAGGCATTTTGGCGCTTTCTTGCTGAATCGCCGCCTGGCGGTTGCCGGGATTCGGATGATCCGAGAAGAATTGCGGACCTCGCGCGCCTCCGTCCGCCTCCAGCTTCTGGAAGAACTTCGCCATCTGGATTGGATCGTAGCCCGATTCCGCCATAAGGTGAGAACCGAGCAGGTCTGCCTGACTCTCAGCCCCGCGGGAGAACTTGAGCAGCACGCTATTTGCTCCCAGTCCGATTCCAAGCTGCGCGAGCTGTCCCATCATCGAACCACCGGCCATTTTGGAGCCAAGGACAGCCGGAAGCTGAATCATTTGCGATTTTGATGCCTGATTCGTTCCGTGACGCAGAATCACATGCGACATCTCATGTCCCATAACTCCGGCTAGTTGCGCTTCGTTATCGACAGCTTTCAGCAGCCCGCTGTTGATGAACATCGGTCCGCCAGGGAGCGCGAAGGCGTTGATGGATGGATCGGCGACTACTTCGAAGGTGAACGGAAATCCGCTGTCTTTCGCTTCTTGTGCGTTTGCCAAGCGCTTTCCAATGCTGCTGACGTACTGATTCAGGAACGGGTCTTTGAGCATGGTCATCTGTTTGCGCACCTGCGTGGCCGATTCCTGTCCAACTTGAACGTCTTGCTCTTTTGAAAACAAGTTGAACCCAGGGCGGAACTTGCTTGGCGCCTGAGCCCACGCGAGCACAACCAAAAGCGTGCAGGCTAGAGTGATTCGGCTTGTTTGTTTCATTCGTACCCCCAAAGTCCCCACAATGCGATAGATTTCAGCTTCCCAATAACTGAGAATTCTTGCAGGTCTTAGGATGCCTCGACAATGCAGGAACGCGCATTCAGGCCTCGAGGGCAGAGGGATTCGATGGTTCTGATATCTTGAGTTCATGCCCGTGAAAGCCATTCAGCTTGGACAGGTATGGCGTAACGACGAGAACGGATCCAATTATCTGGTGACCAAGCTCTATAACGAAGTCTTCACGCAATTTGCCATCCTGCGCCAGGCCGACGCCAATGCCGCTAACTCCGATACCATTCGAGTCAAGGTACAAAAAGGTTCCGACGGCGCAACTCTTCCCGGTTACACCTATACCCAGGATGCGCAGGACTTCTGATTGGTCGAAAAACTAATCGCAAGCTTAGGACTATTTGTTATTTCCGTGATCTCCGCGATGGGATATCTCGGAGTCATGTTGCTGATGGCTATTGAGTCTGCATGCATCCCGCTGCCCTCGGAAGTGATCATGCCTTTTTCTGGGTATCTTGTTTACGCGGGACAATTCAATCTGTGGCTCGTTGCGCTGGCGGGAGCGATCGGATGTAATTTGGGTTCGGAAATCGCGTACGAGATCGGCTATTACGGTGGGCGTCCATTGGTTGAACGCTACGGCTCTTACATCCTGATCACTCAAAACGAACTCGATTGGGCTGATCGTTTTTTTGCGAGACTTGGCGATCTGACCGTTCTGCTCAGCCGCATGCTGCCGGTGGTGCGCACTTTCATAGCGCTCCCGGCAGGAATTGCTCGCATGCCCCGTCTCCGATTTCATGTGTACACATTCGTCGGATCTTTCCCTTGGTGCCTCAGTCTTGCCTATCTGGGAATGAAGGCTGGAGAAAATTGGAAATACCTGGGCAAATATTTCCACGAATTCGACAAGGTCATCGGTGCGGTCATCATGCTGGTAATTATCTGGTTTGTCTGGTCGCGTTGGCGCCACCGAGTGCGCGTAGCATGAGTGAAGTAGACGGTAACCACCTAGCATGCTGCGTCTCTAGCGCATGAACGCCTCGTTCCGTTTCGGTGAGATCTCAGACATAGATCGTCTTCTTCCGCTCATGCAAGACTTCTATTCCTTCGAGCGGCTAAGTTATGACGAAGATCGATTGCGGCGCCTTCTGGCTGATCTAAGCAAAAACGGGAATCTCGGACGGTTTATTCTTTTCGAAGAATCGCAACAGCTGGTCGGCTACATGGTTCTCGGCTTCGGGTTCTCGCTTGAGTTTCATGGACGAGACTGTTTCATTGACGAGTTTTACGTGAGACCCGAGCGACGCGGGCAGGGCATCGGAAAGGCGGCCGTGGATTTTGCCATCCAGACTTGCCGTGCAGTCGGCATCAAGGCTATGCATTTGGAAGCTGATCACTTCAATGCGCGGGGCCACGAATTCTATAAGCGTCTCGGATTCAAGGATCACGATCGGCATCTGATGACGCGGTGGCTATGAGTTCGTGTCCTCGCGAACACCGAAGCTTTTCAAGCCGCAAATATCAACCGCAATGAGACTGTGAGCAGCACCACTCCGAAAATTCTCTTGAGATAGAGCATGGACAGCGATTGCGCCAGAGTGCCTCCGAAGTAGCCACCGATCATGATTCCAGCAGCAAGCAGGAGCGCCAGCTTCATATTGTAATGATGTGCGCGAAAGTAGGGGGTGAATGGAACCAGATAAATTGGCAGTGCTCCGATTAGCAAGGCGGTCCCTTGAGCGCGAACTTGCGTTTCCCGGAACAGGAGGGTCATTAGGGGAATGAGAAAAGCGCCGCTTGTGCCGGTAATTCCTACAAGAATTCCTGCGAGGATGCCAATGAGCAACACGACGGAGGAAGCAACATTCATCTTCTATGCCCTTTCAAGCTGCTAACGAAGCTTAGATCGACTGCACGGGAATTGCGGTGAGGTCCTCGACGAGGCCTACTTCCTTCTGCACAAACGGCTCTGCATACTTCACGCCGGCGAGCATGCCGTAGAAGCGCGCCATCGAATGAACGCGGTCGCGAATATCGGCTCGTGCAGGGAAGAGTCCGCTGCCTTCCTGCCGATCCTCAAATTGGGAGTTATATGCCATTAGCGCAGCGAATCTATCCTCGAACTGATTGCTAATGTCGACGACGAATGTCGGACGAACGTCGTAATACAGCGTGGCATAGATGATCTTGAAGGGCCGATGTGGAGGAAGGTCGTTAGTGATCTCCATGTCCAATCCCTCTTCCCGCATCTTAGCCGCAATCTCTAACTTCTGTAGTCCTGCAAGAAAACAAGCTTCGTACCCCACTGTTGAACACGTGTAATGATCTGGATGGCGCCCCTTCCAATATGGGAGAATCACAACTCGAGGACGTGCGCGGCGAATTACGTGAGCGATCTTCAGGCGATTCGCCCAATTGTTTTCGACTCTGCCGTCCGGAATATCGAGTGCTTCACGCCAGCGGACTTGCATCAGCCGCCCGGCCGCATTCGCCTCGCGCTCGCGATCGGCGGCACTGCCGCGCGTTCCCATTTCGCCACGTGTAAGGTCCAGGATCCCGGTACGCTGACCTTTCTGTGCCATCTTGAGCAGCGTACCGCCACAAGTTTGTTCCACGTCATCGCGATGAGCGGCGATGGCGAGGATGTCGAGTTGTGATGTGATTTTCGAACTCGGAGCAGGCATTAAGCCATGCTCCCTGATTCCACCACAACGTTTTCTCGAACAATGAGGCGTGTGCCGGACATCTGCTTGAGAGTTGGCAGCACGCGACTGACGTGTTCTTCTTCATCCACGAAAAGAACAACAAGTGGTAGCTTGCCGCCAGCGTCTACCAACGTGCTGGTTTTGACGCGGCTGCGGCCGATGAATCCTGCCACCGCGTGTACGACAACGGCATTGGCGATATTCTGCTGCCGCAGGTAGTTGAGAATTTGGAGATGAGCCGGACGGCGCTGATATTCGTCGGCTTCGTTCAGGTAGATGGTTACTTGGACGGCCACGGTCGAAATTGTAAACGAGGTTGCGCAGTGTCCTGCGCTACAACGATCGGGCCAGCGCCGCCCCAACGAGCACAGCTGCCAGACACAGCAGATTGTTGGTAAGGACGTTGAGGGCGAATAGACTCCAGTGTCCCTGCTCGAAATATGCAATCGTCTCGAAGGCGTAGCTTGAAAAGGTCGTATAAGACCCACAGAAGCCGACCGCGATCAACCAACGCCACCTGGCATCAGCTAACACGCGCTCGGTAGTCCAGATAAGGAACAAGCCGAGCACAAAGCTGCCCGAAATATTAATGATCAACGTGCCGTAAGGAAAATTCGGAGAAACCAGCTTGGCGGCAAAACGACTGACAAAGTAACGAAGATTGGCTCCGAAAAGAGCGCCCACGGAAACCCAGAGATAAGCTCGCATGAAGTTCGTCCCGTCCTAAAGACTTCCACTTTTGTTCCAGCAAAGCTGGAAGAGATTGTAGGAGTCATCAGCCGTGAGATCGGCGGTTCAGGCGAACTCCATCGCCTTACGGATTACAACGACATTGTAGCGGAGAGTGAAATCTTCAGAAGCTGTAAAGCGGTGTGGTTAGTTTTTACGCTGTACCAGGAAGTGCGCCAATGATTTCAGAGTCTGAGCGCGAGCACCGAAGCCATCTAGCGCATTACATCCGCGAGCGATGAGCGAGTCTGCACGGCGAAGAGATTCCTCGATGCCAAACACCGCCGGATACGTTGCTTTGTCCGAAGCAGTGTCCTTGCCGGCAGTCTTTCCGAGCTCTTCTGACGACTTGGTTACATCAAGCACGTCATCTACAATCTGGAATGCCAGGCCAATAGCGGAGCCGAACTCTCGCAGCTTCTCGATCTCGGCGTCCATACCTCCCGCATAAATGCCGCCGCTAGTGAGGCTGGCCGTAATCAATGCACCTGTCTTTGAACGGTGGATATATTCGACCGTAGCCGCGTTTGCACGTGTGTTCTCCGCCTCGAGGTCCATTACCTGACCGCCGATCATTCCGTCGATTGTGCCCGTGCCGTGGGCGATCTCCTCCACGATCCTGATGCGCGCTTCCGACAGACAGGGTAATTTGCTCACAACTTCATACGCGTATGTCTGTAGGGCGTCGCCAGCGAGGATCGCGAGATCTTCGCCGAATACTACGTGGCAGGTCGGCTTGCCGCGACGCAGATCATCATTGTCGAGCGCCGGGAGATCGTCGTGAATAAGCGAGTACGTGTGCAGCATTTCTAATGCGCTGCCTAACTCCTCAACACCCAGAGGCAGCTCGCCATTTGAGCGATCGCGCTGCACCATCCTGGCTGCTTCTATGCATAAGATTGGACGAATCCGTTTGCCACCAGCAAAGACGCTGTGGCGCATGGCCTTGTGTACCGAAACAGGAACTTGCGTCTCAGGAGGCAAGAGCCGATCGAGTGTTGCATCGATCAGGGCACAACCCGCGGTGAGGGTTTCTTGGAGGGATGACATCGAAGATGCATCTCCATTAGGCGCTTCCGGCCGCTCTCGGCCGGGTACTTGCGCAAGACCACGCGAATCTGTTTTTTGATTAATTTCCAACGTAAGAATCTCTCAGAAAAGGAATCAAAATGCCATCTGAGGCAGCCGCAACAAGACTAAGCAGCTACTTTCCTGCTGACCTGTCCTCGCCTACACTTTCAAAAGGCTGCGGTTGGAGCTTGCCACCATTTTTCATCAGAATCTCAACTTTACCCTCGGCTGCCTCAAGCTCCTGACGACATGAGTTCGAGAGACGAACTCCTTCTTCAAATAGCTTCAAAGATTGCTCGAGCGATAGGTCTCCTTTCTCTAGTTGTTCCACGATCTTCTCGAGCTGTTGCAGGCATTCTTCGAATTTAGGCAATTGGGGTCTCCAAGACCATTGTAAAGCGCAAGTCTGTGATCGCTAAGGGTGCTGCGTCTCCTTGGTTTGAAAGAGCAAAGCCACAAAGGCGCCGAGGTTTCGACGCCAAACCAACCAAGTGTGAGCTCCGGGAGTGTCGATGTCGGTGTGCGTTACCCCTTTAGCAGAAAGCCACTCGCGGATTTTTCGGTTTGGCTCGATAAGGCGATCCTCGGTGCCGCATGCGACCCAGAGCAATTTCAATCGCGTAACGTTCTTCCGCTTCATTTCCGAGAACTGTTGGTCGAGATTTTCGCCGAGCCCACCAGCGCTGAAGGCACCGATCCAGGAAAAAAGATCTGCAGAGGTGAGTCCGACGAATAAGGATTCCGAACCGCCCATCGAGAGCCCTGCGATCGCTCGCGAGGTGGGATCCTTCGAGGCCCGATAATCCTTCTCGATTCTCGGCAGCACTTCAGTCAGCAGAGACTCCCGAAACTTCTCCAAATTGCGTTCGCGAAGGTCGTCATGATTAAAGGCGTGAGGTGTGGAGAGCATCTCAGGCGCTCCATAACCGAGGGTCATTACCACAATCATCGGCTTCGCTTTTTGCTGCGCTATCAGATTGTCGAGGATCACGTTTGCCCGGCCCACAGCGGCCCAGGCGCTGGCGTCATCACTGAACCCATGGAGCAGATACAAGACCGGATATTTTGTCTTCAACGCGACATCGTATCCTGGTGGCGTGTATACGTAGTAATCCCGTTGATCGCCGACCACAGCCGACTTGTAAAAATGATGGTGAATTACTCCGTGCGGTACGTCGTTAACTTCCCAAAGCAGGGATGGCGGCCCCGGTACATGCACCATGCTTTGCGTGCCAAGCAGATTCGGTTTCATTAAGGGATTACGAGGATCGATGAGGGACACGCCATCGGCGACGAAAGAGTATCCGTAGTAGTCGGGTTCGAGTGAATCGGTAGTTACGCTCCATAATCCCGAATCGTCCTTTTGCATTGGCACATGCTGGGTTGTACCTTCGAGTTGAAGTTCAACTTTTTGAGCATTGGGACTGCGCAATCGGAAAATTACGCGATGATCCGATTGAACCTCGGGAGAGACGATGGGAGTCTGCTGAGCTTGCGCGGAGCACACGGTTAAGCCGATACAGACTAAGAATATTCGAACCAAAGTTCCATTCAGCACACGAGCGATTATACGCAGCGATTTGAGAACGCCTGCGCACTCACGCTCGTGTACTCTAAAGTGTGCCTACCGTTGTTGAGCCCTCAATACCTCCACGAGCAGCTTTTCAACACCGTGATTTCCGCCTTTTTCAATCAGGACGCGCTCTTTCCATTATTGGATCGGAGATGCAGTCGGTTGCTGTCGGATGGCAGGTCTTCCAGATCACTCACCGTCCGCTAGATCTCGGATACGTGGGCCTGGTGCAGTTTCTGCCTGGCATTCTGCTATCTCTGCCGGCTGGACACGCAGCCGACCGATTTGATCGGCGCGTCGTATTGCTGTGCTGCAACGTGTCGTACGCGGTGTGCTCGGCACTCCTGTTCTTACAAGCTTTGGCGGGGATACATTCTGTGCTTCCCATTTTTGGAGTGCTCCTGCTGATCGGCATTACTCGGGCATTTAGCGGTCCAGTGAGCCAGGCTTTGGTTCCGCAACTGGTACCGCAGGAGCATTTTGGCAACGCGGTCACATGGGGAGCGTCCATATTTCAGGTGGCGACCGTGGTTGGACCAGCGTTCGGTGGCCTCATCTACGGCTGGGCTCATGGAGCCCACAGCGTTTACGCCACTGCGGCGTGCATGTACTTCGCGGCGTTCACCTTCATATTGATGATGCACGTGCGCACGGGACGGATGGAGACCAAGGATGTCTCTCTGGATACGCTGTTGGCCGGTTTTCGCTACGTGTGGCGGGAGAAGATCATTCTCGGTTCGATCTCGCTGGATTTGTTCGCAGTCTTACTCGGCGGCGCGGTCGCGCTGCTTCCGGCGTATGCGCAGGACATCCTCCACATCGGACCGCGTGGATTGGGATTGCTGCGCAGCATGCCTGCCGCCGGAGCAGCTCTGATGGCCATATTGCTGGCTTATCGTCCGTTGCGTCGTCGTGCGGGCGTGGCTATGTTCGTCGCGATCAGCATCTTCGGTATGGCAACGATTGTCTTTGGATTGTCGCGTTCAGTAGTCCTCTCGTTGATCGCGCTGTTCACAATCGGGGCGTCGGACATGATCAGCGTCGTCATTCGCAGCACGCTCGTTCAGATAGCGACGCCGCCGGGGATGCGCGGACGTGTAAGCGCAGTGAATCTGCTCTTCATCGGAGCATCGAACGAATTCGGGCAATTCGAATCTGGCATCACTGCGCAGTGGTTTGGGACAGTTCCTGCCGTGATAGCCGGGGGAATCGGAACTTTGGTGATCGTGGGATTGTGGTCGTGGCTGTTCCCAGACTTGCGAAGTATGGATCGCCTGCTACCAGCTTCAGAAAGACCGGTGATCACCGAACCGGCCGGCCAGCAGGAACTCGTCTAGCATAAGTCCTTTAGTCAGCAATTCTCTTGGCTCTTCAGCGCATGGCCTGAGTTCTGATCCTGCGAGCGTGCAGGCTCGCTTCAGCGGCCTTATGCAGACGTTGTAGCAGCTCCTCAAGGTGGCTCTGCTCAGTGAGGTAGCTGATGATCATCACGCGGATCACTGTTCCGCCGTTGACCAGGGTGGTTGAAATCCACCGCCTGCCATCGCGGGTGACTTCGTCGACAATCGCCTGAAGTATTTGCGCATTTGCTGCTTCCGATTCCATTGGCTCTCTCAAGCAAAAGTTAAATATTGGTAGCATGGGCGGCGCGAACAGCCTCAGGTATGGGGAGTCCGCGACTTGTCGCTCGAACCACCGTGCGAGTTCAATTTGGCGATCGATGTGCTCTTCATAGGCCGCGCGTCCATGGACTTTGAGCGTGAGCCACAGCTTCAGGGAATTCATGCGTCGGGTCCACTGCGTGCTGATGGCGAAGTTCTCCGGTGGAAGCGGCGTGTTCAGCTTCGGCATGTAGGGCGTTGTCACACTGAAGGTCGCTTTCAGCAACTCCGGATGCGACGTGAGGACAACTCCGGCGGCAAACGGCATTGCCAGCCATTTATGCGGGTCGACTGTAACCGAGTCTGCGTGCTCGATTCCGCGCACAATGCTGCGATGCTTCTCGCTGAAGATCGCTGCGGCGCCATAGGCCCCATCGACGTGCATCCATAACTTGTGCTCACGGCAAAATTCGGCGATCGCTGGGAGATCGTCGATAGCGCCGGAGTTCGTCGTGCCTGCCGTCGCGACCACGCAGAAGGGTAGATTTCCCGCCGCCAAGTCTTCGCGAACCGCGCGCCCGAGCTGGTCGACGTCCATCTGAATGCGATGGGTGACGTCGACGCGCCTCACGGCCCTGCGTCCAATGCCGAGTAGTCCGGTCGATTTGTCCAGCGAGTGATGAGCTTCCGAGGAGGCATAAACGACGGGAGCTCCACCGATTGAACGGGCGCCGTCGTTCACGAAACTTGGAAAGTTTGCTGTTAACGCCAGCGCCAACGCAGAGAAGTTGGCTTCGTTGCCACCGCTGGTGAAGGTTCCTCCGAAAGCACGATTCCATCCGACGCGCTCGCCGATCCAGCGAACCATCTCTTGCTCGATCTTGGAGGCAAGTTGTGAACGCGCAAGCGTTGCAAGCTGCGGATTAATAGCAGCGACGAATGCTTCGGCCAGAACCGCCATATATGCCGGCGTGGGGTTCATCAGGCCAAAGTAGTTCGCTGCCGGAACGTGGAATCCTTTGTCCACGAGCTCCGCGCAAACGTCGTCGAGCACCTGCGCAGCATCCTCGCCAAATTCAGGCAGGATGTTAGTCAGTTGACTAAACGTGCGTTGCTCTTCGGGCAGCTGCACCGGACGCGTTGGCAGCGACTCGAAGTAGCGGTCGATGTGATCGATCAGCCGATAGCCAAGTCGTCGTCGAGTTTCAGAATCAAACGCAAAGCCCACGCTAGCAATGTCCTTGATTAATGTAAATGGTCTAGCAAGAGGCACGGATAGTATCCGTGCGAATGAAGGCTTACCTTAATCTCCTTTTAAAACGGCTTCTGACTGAAGCCGCTGAACTCAAAAAAGAGACTATTGTCCTTGGCTCGACGGCACACATGAAATCACTTCCCCAATACCGAAGACTCAACATCTTCGAAATAAGTACGACTAGGCACCCGTGCCCGTCGCTTCCTGCAACACATCTTCCTCCTGCTTCTGCGGCCTCAGAAGAGGGAACAGGATCACATCGCGGATCGATTTCGAATCGGTCAGCAGCATCGTCAGACGATCAATGCCGATTCCTTCGCCGCCTGTTGGGGGCATGCCATACGAGAGCGCACGAATGTAATCTTCGTCCATGGCGTGAGCTTCCTCATCGCCACGCGCTTTCTCCGAGAGCTGCTGCTCGAATCGGCGCCGTTGCTCTTCAGGATCGTTCAGCTCGCTGAAAGCATTTCCGATCTCCAGGCCGCCAACGAAGATCTCGAAACGCTCTACCCAGTCGGGTTCGTCTTTCTTGTTCTTCGATAGCGGGGAGATCGCGACCGGGAAGTCGTAGAGAATCGTCGGCTGCCACAAATGTTCTTCGGCGACCGCTTCGAACATGTTGCCGATGCTCTTCCCCGCCGGTTCTGTCGGATCGTACGGCATATGCGGAGCGTGCCGGGCGTTCAACCGTTCCACTAGCTTTCGCACTGAACTGGCATCGGCAAAATCCAACATCTGCGGTGCAGGCGCACAGCTTTCGGGCCAGAATTTGATGATCGCTTCTCTCATCGATAGGCGCTGCCAATTCCCGAAATCGATCTCCCGTCCCTGATAAGGGACCACAGTGCTCCCATTCACCTCGCGCGCAACATGCGCCAGCATCTGCTCGGTGAGTGTCATTAAGTCGTGGTAGTCGGCGTATGCCTGATAGAACTCGAGCATCGTGAATTCAGGATTATGCTGGGTAGAGATGCCCTCGTTGCGAAAGTTGCGATTGATCTCGTAAACGCGATCAAGCCCGCCGACAATTAGTCGCTTCAGATAGAGTTCCGGCGCGATGCGCAGGTAAAGGTCGATATCGAGCGTGTTGTGGTGCGTGATGAAGGGACGCGCCACTGCTCCGCCCGCAATCGGTTGCATCATCGGCGTCTCGACTTCGATGTAGCCGCGCGCATCGAGGAACGACCGAATCGCCTTCACCAGTTTGCTGCGCGCAACGAACACATCGCGCACCTCTGGATTCATATTGAGGTCAACGTAGCGCTGACGATAGCGCAGTTCAACATCCGACAGTCCGTGATACTTCTCCGGAAGCGGGAGCAGATCCTTCGCCAGAAATGTGATCTGTTCCACGTGCACTGATAGTTCATTCGTTTTGGTGCGGAAGAGATAACCGCTGACTCCAACGAAGTCGCCAAGGTCGAGCAGCTTGTAGAGTTGAAAACCCTTTTCGCCGACAAAATCGAGCTTCACGTAGATTTGGAGCCGCTGGCCCGCCTGCTGCAGATGCGCGAATCCTGCCTTCCCTTGTCCACGTATCGACATAAGTCGACCCGCAACGCGCACATTGACGCGATCGGGGTCCAGTTGCTCGCAGGTGAAGTCGGAATACTTGGCAACAATTTCCGGAATGGAATGCGTGAACTCAAATTTCCGAGGATAGCTCTGCTGTCCCAGCGCCTCGATCTGCTTCAGCTTCTCGCGACGGAGCTGATATTGACTTTCTTCGAATGACATTGAAAGCAGTATATCGGGTCAGTTGGATCGGGTAATCGAGCCATCGAGTGATTGGGTGAAGCAAGTTGTGGCATGAATTTAGAGCAGGCCATGGCGTGGAATCCACACAGAGTACCGCCATTCGGCGAGTTGAATTATGTGCATGCCGGATTTCAGTGTGCGTCAGCCCAAAAAATAACGCCCGAGACTTTCGTCTCAGGCGTTCTGGTTTTGTGATCCGCATTACTTACGGAAACGTGCAACTAGTCCCGTCAGGAATGAGCCGAATCCGAGCAGGCCGAGCAGCGGGAGCGGAGAAGCCGTTTGTGGCAGTCCGCTGGTGTTGCCGGCGTTCTGGCTGGCGGAGTTGGCGTTGTTACTGGCATTAGCGTTCTGATCTGCACTGGCAGCGTTCGACTGCGTGCTCGCGGCAGACTGATCAGCAGCGTTGCTGCCGGTGGTCGTGCTGGAGGCAGCGGGCGCAGTCTGATCGGTTGTGCTGGTTGAAGATGAAGAAGCAGATGGCGCGGCAGCGTTGCTGCTGGGCGTTGCGCTGGTCGAGCTTGAGCTCGAAGTGGCGCTGGGAGCCGTGGCTGCGCTCTGATCGCTTGTGCTCGAAGGAGCCGCGGTCGGATTCGCCTGGCTCGAAGTCTGATCGGTTGCAGCCGGGGTCGTCGACGTCTGACCAGAGGTCGCGCTGGGCGCCGTGTTGG
The DNA here is from genome assembly GCA_003225175.1 of Acidobacteriota bacterium. NCBI lineage: Bacteria > Pseudomonadati > Acidobacteriota > Acidobacteriota bacterium. The sequence goes on along the minus strand of QIBA01000059.1, from coordinate 6,266 downwards.
TCGGCGTTGCGCTGGACTGGCTTGTGCTCGACGGCGTAGCTGACTGGTTCATATCCGAGCTGCTGCTACTCGTCGATGGGGTCGTGCTCGAAGTCGACGATGGATTCTGACTGGTCGAACTGCTCGCAGCCGGTGTTTGGTTCTGACTGTTGGGGTCGGTTGTACTGGATGTCTGGCCGATAGCGATGCCGGCAGACAGCAGCAATGCAGAGCATGTAAGGAACATTTTCTTCATGAGCTACTCCTCTTGATCTCTCTCGCCCGGCCGGTTTTGCCGGACATCGTGGGTGCGTGATTCAGCCCGAGTGGCGCACGCGAACTGTCACCATTGGCAGTTAGAGAATAGTTACCAAAGCGGGGTTTGCCTCCATATGAAATTTAGAAATTATGCCCAGCAGCGAGCAGAGCTGCGGATTTCGCTGGTTTACAGAGAATCGGGCTGGTTTGTTGCCGTTTAATAGAGAGTTAACATGCGTTGGCGGCAATGGGGTTTGCGTGCGTGTGGAGTGCCGCGTCTCACGATATACATCCAGCGTTCCGGAATTCAGTCCTGTTCAAGCACGACACTTACTGGTGGGAATGTGTCGTCCTTCCGGGGCTCGCCTTGTATACACGTCAACCCAGCATTTCATGTTTGGCTGTCAGATTTGGCGCCTCCTGCGCTGGCCGTCGGTTTGGGTGCCGCGAGGCCCGGCACGAATGTTTTGCCCACGCTCCTGGACTCTTCAACGCGAGCGGCAGAACCACGCTTTACAATCGCCTCAATGTCTTCCGAGCACGAATCATGGATGAGGCGCGCTATTGAACAAGCCAAAGCCGCGCAATTAGTGGGCGAAGTGCCGGTAGGAGCCATCATTGTCCGCAGCGATGAGCTGATCGCTGCTGGCGAAAATAGGAACTTGCGTGATCATGACCCCTCCGCACATGCAGAGATTGTCGCCTTGCGTGCTGCTGGAACTGCGCTCGGAAACCATCGGCTCGATGGATGCGAGATGTACGTGATTATTGAACCATGCGCGATGTGTGCCGGAGCTCTGGTTCATGCGCGTCTTAAAGCTCTGATCTATGGCGCGAGTGATCCCAAGGCGGGAGCTGTGAGCTCCGTGATGAACGTGCTGAATCATCCTCGTCTGAACCATAGGATGGAGGTTATTGGCGGCGTTTTGGAGGCAGAATGTTCTGAGCTACTGAAATCATTTTTCCGTTCGCGAAGGGTCGAAGCAGAATGATTTAGAAATTGGCGCACTTTTTCGCTGCTGCCCGAATAAAACCAAAGGAGATGATACCTGCGTCAAACTTCAGTAGTCTTAAATCAGAGTTCATTCGAGGCTGTATGCTCTTGGCCATGCAGATCCGCAATGAAATTGTTCCAAGTAATGTGAGGTCAAAGCGCCATGAAACGCCCAGCAAGACGCGAAAAGGGAAACCGGGGCAAAGATTTTTGTGGATTTGTATGCCCTGCGTGTAACTTCCGGCTGAGGCTTTCCGATCCGCATGTATCCGAAGCTATCGTCGAGCTTTTCAACCGCGGTGTGCAAATGACCTCGCTCGAATGCACGGAGTGCGGTTACGAACAGCAGTACGGCCAAGAGGACCTGCAGATGTTTCTCCCCGGAGGCAAGCAGGCGCCTCTGAAGGGTCGGCTAAGCACGCGAGGCACTGCTTAAGAAGCATCGCCACCCGGATCGGGAATTGAAGATGGCGGATTGCTGGTTGGGAACGGATCCGCTAAGCTTATCGGAGCTCCTCTCCTACAACTCTTTCCTGTTTCTGGTCGCGCCTTCTTCGGATTGCCCCGCCTTCTTTTTCCGGGATTTCTTCCAAGCCAGCGCCCGTTTCTCCCGGAACGGCCGTCAGTCGGCGCCTGTTAGACATATTCAGGCAGCTTTCAAGCCTGCTTCGATTCGCTTCTGCCTTTCCTCATCCTTCTGCTGAGCCTTCAGCTGGGCATCTGCCGCCCTTCCAATAGCCGAGTTGACTTCGCCCCCCACAAGGATGGCAAAGCCGGTGATGTAGAGCCAAAGCAACAGAATCATCACGGCGCCAACTGAACCGTAGGTCTTGCTGTAAGAGTTAAAAAAATGCAAATACAATTTGAAGCCCAGGGAAGCAACGATCCAGAAAATCAAACCGAGAGCCGAACCGGGAGTGATCCAGTGCCATTCTGGTTCTTCAAGATTGGGAGCGAAGTAATAGGTAGTGGCAAAGGCAAGGAACATGCACGCCAGCACCAGTGGCCATTGCACGATCTTCCACGAAATGACGGCGAATTGCCCGAGTCCCATGTGTGAACTCAGCCAGTCCGCAGCATCGCTTCCATAGAGCGTGAGTCCGAGGGCGGCCAGGACCAGAACGGCCAAAGCAATAGTCAGGCCAATGGCGATGGCCCGCTGCTTCCAAATTGGACGATCTTCTTTCACGTCATATGCGATGTTGAGACTTTCCATTACTGCACTAACCCCGCTTGAAGCGGACCACAATGCGCCCAGGATGCCGAAGACAGCCTTGCCGGCCCCGCTGGATCGGGTGATTTCGTCGAGAGTCTTATGGACCAGATCGGAAGCAGACGCCGGGAGTACTCGGGCGAGCGTCGTGAAGAGCGTGTCGCGAAGCTGCGTGCCTGCTCCTGCAAAGAAGCCCAGTATCGAGAGCAGAAACAGCATTGCCGGAAACACTGCCAGTACAAAGTAGTAGGCCAGCGCTGCAGATCGTACTGTGACTTCGTCTTCTCCGATATGTGCCCAGACTTGTCTGCCCAGGCTCACGGGTGTGAGCCCTCCAAATTTCCAGAGTGATGGCTTGAGTTTAGGGCTCATTGTTCGCACCTCTTGTTCCGTCTCGATGAAAGCTATCTCCTTAGGATGCCTGACCAATTGGGTGGGTCACTGTGAAAAGAATTCTGAAGATCGCAGAGCTGCCGAGAGTACCCGTCGATCTCGGAATTAGTCTCACAAAGGGACCGCGGCGCGTCCCCCGCGCGGGTTTTGGACAGTTATAACAACAAACCCTAGGGCAACGTGACACGAGAGATCCTTCCAGGCATAAGCAAAGAACGCGGGCGAGGGCGCGGAGCGGTTCTTATAGATAATTCGTTATAGATACAGTGCGGATCAGTTCAACCGGCGATGCTGTCGATCAATTTGCGAACTGGGCTGCCACCTTCTTCTTTGCCGCCTCCCTGAAATTTAGTTTCTATGACAGCCCAAAACGGGAGATCTACAATGGTTTCGAATTCGCGCATGCTGACGGAATCTTTCTCCGGCATCTGCCTGCCTGCCTTTAGATCCGCCAAGGCTCGCTGTATCGCCTTCGTGAGCCGGAAGAGAATTGTCGTGGGATAGAGAATCATGGAGAACCCGATTTCATACAATTCTTTCGGTGGAACCCATGGCGTCTCGCCTCCACCTTCGAGAATCGTAGTGACCAGTGGAGTGCCGCGAAACTGGCTTCCAACTTTTTTCAGTTCTTTCATGTTACGCACTCCGTCGAAATACAAGGCATCAGCGCCCGCTTTGAGGTAACGTTCTGCGCGGTACAACGCGTCTTTGAGCCCGTGCGGCGCGATTGCATCCGTGCGGGCAATCAGAAAGAGATTCTCGCGGTTCTTGCGAGCCTCCACGGCTGCACGGATCTTGTTTTCCATATATTCTGCAGCGACGACTTTCTTGCCCGCCATGTGGCCGCAACGTTTCGGAGGTTGCTGGTCCTCGATGAAGAGAGCGGAAGCGCCGATGCTTTCGTAGAGATGGATTGTGTGACTTACATTCTTGGCGTCACCGTATCCATCATCGGCATCAACCAATACCGGGAGGTCACTGATCGCCATGATTTCACGCACCGCTGCGAACTTCTCCGCAAATCGCGTGAGGTCAATATCAGGAAGCCCAAAACGCGCTCCGTCCACCGCGAAGCCACCAATCTGGTAAGCCGGAAATCCTGCTTGTTCAATGAGCCTGGCAGCCAGAGCATCGTGTGCTGCTGGAAGTTGCAAAGGGTGATGCAGCCGCAGCAGCTCTCTCCATGTCCGTCGTCTAATACCATTTTTCCCCATTTGGAAGAAGATGCAGGATCAAGGGCCGCAAGTGGTCTTCAGCTATCTTCTTCCAAGGCCCGAATCGGCATTATTCCGCTGCGCCTTGCAAAACTCCAATGGTATGTAACCAGCGCGTGGCTAATTTTGGCCATTCCGTGACCGGCTTGTCCGTCGGACGCAGGCCATATCCATGACCGCCCTGCGCGTAAGTGTGCAGCTCAGCGGGAACGCCTGCTTTCTTGAGTGCCATGAAGTACTCGACAGCGTTCTCGACGTGCACGGAATCATCCTCTGCTTGCACTAGAAAGGCCGGAGGAGTCGAAGCTGCGACTGGAATGTCAGGGTTGAACTCGAAATTCTTGTCCGCGCTAGCCAGATATCCTGGATAGAGAATAATGGCGAAGTCGGGACGGCAGCTCAGCTGATCGGCAGCATCGGCTACAGGATAGAGACGCTGATCATAATGCGTGCTGACGGCCGCGGATAGATGTCCCCCAGCGGAGAATCCGAGGACCCCCACGCGCTTAGGATCTACGTGCCACTCAGCCGCGTGCTGGCGCAGCAGGCCAATAGCACGCTGCGCATCCTGCAGCGCGGCGACCGATTTGGGAAACGGTCCAGTCTCCGGCACGCGATACTTCACGAGCACACAATTTACCGCAATGGAGTTCAGCCAGTCACAGACCTCGGTTCCCTCCAGGTCGATCGCCACGATGCGATAACTTCCGCCGGGAAAGACCACGACTGCAGGTCCAGAATTGCTGTTCGGCGAAGCGGGATATAACGTCATCGTCGGCTGCGAAACATTCCCGATGCGAATCACTGGGCGTCCGGCAACCTGGCGGTCTTTGCTGGTCGTAGTGTCTTGCTCAGGCCCTTTGGCGGTGGATGCACCAGGGGCGCCGCCGGGCCACAAAGGAATCGTTGTGTGGCTCTGACTAGGCGGCCAGGCAGAAAGTGCTGATATTTGGGCCAGCGCAGAAGAAAGGGAAGGCACGAGCGCTAGCAATACCAGCAATGATTTCAGCATTCCGGACCTCAGCCGGAAGAGTGTACCTTATTCGTTTTCGGATCGCCTCGAACAGCAAAGCAGTTCGCTGAATGAAATCTTTATCGCATCAGTCCCGAAATTTACGGCGTCTCTTGCTGCTGACCGCTTGCAGCCAAACGCAACCAAATCGGGAACCATACGAACGCTAAACCGGTACAGTCTTGTTGCGCATGCGGATGAAAATGAGGACACGATGGCAAGAAGGAGGAGAGTCTCGCCCCGGCCTCCGTCGTGTCTCCGTGGTGTGTTTGGACGGGGGACTCGCGAGTGCGAATCTCCCCTTCCTAGACTGCTGTTTAAGCCGCTGCCTGATTCGGTTAAGAGAGAGAGGTCCCGGAGGCTGCCGCTCGGGCAGTCCCAATACGGAACCGCTTTGCGGCAAGAATTGTGAGCCAAATGAAGGCTAGCGAGACCGCGAGCTGCGCAACCAGGAATGGAGGTTCCTTTTGTGTAGGAGCCAGCGCTTTCAGTGCGGGCACTTTCATAAACGATTGGACGACAAGCACAAACACATTCAAGTAGAGAGCCAGGGCCGATCCAATTACGTACACCGAACGCCAGCTTCCTTCCATGTGAAACAGGTAGCGGGCGGGGATCGTCGCTGCCAGCACCACAAGGGAAATGATACCGACCTTGTGCGACGGCAGGAGATGGTCAAACGGGAAGCCGAATCCGCTTATGCTCGTCAGAGCAGTAGTCGTGAGAAACACTGCAGTCCAGCCGTTGAGACGTTTGCCGGTGATAAGCCCATAGAGGACAACCAATCCTGACCCGATTCCCGCCAAGCTTATCAAAACGTGGAGCAAGGTATATGTTGCTGTGCTCATGCCGAGGATCATGCTGTGCCCCCTTGTAAATGAAAGGATTCAGCGTTCGTAAACGATTGGGATTTTCTGCAGCATGTATTCGATGCGAGATTCCGATCGCGCAACTCTAGTCTCAATACTGAGACGCCGCAATCGAACGGCATCAGGCAATGGAAGTGTATTTAGCTACCCCGGAGGAGGAAAAGGGAGATCACCCAATCGCGGTATGCGTGAAGCAGAACTTGGGGTGGGTGATGGGAATCGAACCCACAACGTCCGGAGCCACAGTCCGGTGCTCTGCCAGTTGAGCTACACCCACCACATGTGGAAAGAAGAGTTGCGAGCAGAATTGGATTATAACAGGCGGTGCTCTGGA